>NZ_JACARU010000075.1:0-8053 GCF_013386425.1 Cedecea sp. P7760
ACCCCGAATGTTTGGGTGATGGCCGGTGGGTTTACCGCTTCAGCGGCGATGAGCTCGCCGGGCGCCGGGGGTCGTCAGGGGGCATGGCGTAATGCCACCTGACACGTTCACCGTTTACAGTGGTGACAGAAATAAATGATGTTACGGTGAACGGAAAAACTGCAAACTAATATATTCCCACTCGGAACACCCCAAAAAACACACCTCACGCCACGCGACAACGCTCACAGAACGTCATATGATTATTGGCTCCCTTACCGCCTTGTGGAGACCGTATGTCGTTACGTATTGAAGTCATCAAAGATAAAGTCCTGTCTGATAACTACTTCATCCTGCGCAATATTACCTATGACCTGTCTCGTAACGGGGCTGAAAGCGTGCGTCATAAACGCGAAGTTTATGACCGGGGCAACGGCGCGACCATCCTGCTTTACAACCGTGAAAAGCAAACCGTAGTGCTTACCCGGCAATTCCGCGTCGCAACCTGGGTCAACGGCAATGAAGATGGCATGCTGATTGAAGCCTGCGCCGGACTGCTGGATGCCGACGAGCCGGAAGTCTGCGCCCGCAAAGAGGCGATGGAGGAAACCGGCTTTCAGGTCGGAGACGTCGAGAAAGTCTTTGAGCTGTATATGTCTCCCGGCGGCGTGACCGAAATCGTCTATTTCTATCTGGCCGAGTACAGCGAGGCGCAGCGAGAAGGGGCCGGCGGTGGCGTGGAGGATGAAGATATCGATGTGCTGGAAATCCCCTTTAGCCAGGCGATGGCGATGGTACAAAACGGTGAAATTCGTGACGGTAAGACGGTGATACTGCTGCAGCAGCTGCAGTTACGCAATGTGATGGAATAAAGCGCCTTAAAATCAGCTTATTGCGATTTTTAATATTGCTATAAATCTATCCGACAAATCCGATTGAGCAGGCCGACTCGTGAGCCGAAGATACGTGCCACCATCGTACGTTTTTCACGCTTCGCTTTTTAGGGCCAGCCTTCAATGTTCTATCGGATATCCCCTTTGCTTATGTTTGCGCTGCTGGTGGCTAATGCTGCGTTTGCCGCGCCGGCGCAAAAGCAGTTTTCCGACTGGCAGGTGACCTGCAATAACCAAAATTTCTGTAGCGCCCGTAATACCGGGCTGCATCAGGGGCTGGTGATGACGCTTTCTCGCGGCGCGGGGGCGCGCAACGACGTTAACCTGCGCATCGACCTCGGAAATCTGGAGAGTGCGGACGTTAAAGTCCCGCCCGTTGAACCACGCTTAAGGCTGGACGGGGAACCTATTGTGCTCCAGCAAAATGAGTGGAAAATCTCTCCTCACCATTTGATGACCAATAATCCGGAAGCGATTAACGGCCTGCTAAACGCCATCGGTAACGGCGATAAGGTCACGCTTGCTGACGGTGCCGGGGTGATTTCTCTCAGCGGTTTCAAAGCGGCGCTGCTGTTTATCGACAGCCAGCAAAAACGCACTGGCAGTGAAACTGCATGGATTAAGAAAGGTGACGCCCCGCCGCTGAGCGTACCTCCGGCTCCGCCGCTAAAAGAAGTTACTGCCTCAATGGCCGCGCCAGGGCCGCTTTCACATGATGAGCTTAACGATCTGCTGGATTACGGCACATGGCGGATGAATAACAGCCAGTGCTCTCTCGATCCTCTGCGCCGTGAAGTGCGCGTTTTCCCTCTGACCGACGACAAAGCGCTGATGCTCACCAGCTGCGAGGCCGGAGCCTATAACGTGGTGTACCTGGCCTGGGTTGTTTCCCGGCAGAAGCCGTTTGTGGCGAGGGCGATTCGCCTGCGCCTGCCCTTTATGCCGGACAGCGGCAGCACCGACCTGGAATTAATGAACGCAGGGTTTGACGAACACGGCAAAGAGTTAACGACTTTGGCTAAAGGCCGTGGGCTGGGGGATTGCGGCGTGGCAACGCGCTGGCGCTATGACGGGCAGCGTTTCCGTCTCGTTCGCTATGCCGAAGAGCCGGCCTGTGACGGCTGGCATAAAGCGGGCGGCTGGCCCACGCTGTGGGTTACCAAATAGGGTCGATGCATTGATCTAAAAGAATGCCCTCTCCCCGAAAGAAGAGGGCTGCAAGAGCAGGACTATTTTCTCGCCAGCGATTTTTTCGCCGTGGCCACGATGTTCTCTACCGTAAAGCCAAAGAATGGGAACAGCTTCCCGGCAGGGGCGGACTCGCCGAAGGTTGTCATGCCGACAATACCGCCCTTAAGGCCAACGTATTTGTACCAGTAATCGGCAATACCAGCCTCTACCGCCACGCGAGCCCGCACTTCATAAGGCAGAACGGACTCCTGATACTCTTCATCCTGGGCGTCGAAAACGTCGGTGGACGGGATAGATACCACGCGAACTTTATGCCCCTCCAGGCTCAACACCGCAGCGGCTTCGACGGTTATCTCGACCTCTGAGCCGGTAGCAATCAGGATGATATCCGGCTTGCCGTCGCTGTCCTTCAGAATATAGCCCCCGCGGCTAATGGCCTTCAGCTGCTCGGGCGTACGCTCCATCTGGGCAAGGTTCTGGCGAGAGAGGATTAACGCCGTAGGCCCGGTCTGGCGCTCAAGCGCGGTTTTCCAGGCGACGGCGGCTTCAACCTGGTCGCAAGGGCGCCATGTGCTGAAGTTTGGCGTCAGGCGCAGGCTGGCAAGCTGCTCAACGGCCTGGTGCGTCGGGCCATCTTCCCCAAGACCGATGGAATCATGGGTATACACCATTATCTGCCGCGCTTTCATCAACGCCGCCATACGCGCTGCGTTACGGGCGTATTCCACAAACATCAGGAAGGTGGCGGTATAAGGGATAAAGCCACCGTGCAGGGCAATGCCGTTGGCGATGGCGGTCATGCCGAACTCGCGCACGCCGTAGTGGATGTAATTCCCGGCGGTATCTTCTTTAATCGACTTTGAGCCTTTCCAGATGGTCAGGTTGCTCGGGGCCAGGTCGGCGGAACCGCCCAGCAGTTCCGGCAGCGATGGGCCGAAGGCGTTGAGCGCATTTTGCGAAGCCTTACGGGTAGCAATTTTGTCCGGGTTGGCCTGCAGCTGTTCGATGTACTTCTGGGCGGTTTTCTGCCAGTTATCCGGCAGCTTGCCTTCGGTACGACGCTTAAATTCGGCGCTCAGGGTAGGGTGAGCTTTGGCGTAGGCGGCAAATTTCTCTTTCCAGGCCGCTTCGGCTTTTTCACCCGCCTCTTTGGCATTCCAGGCATGATAAACATCTTTAGGAATTTCAAACGGCGGGTATTTCCAGCCCAGTTGCTTCCGCGCCAGGGCGACTTCTTCTTCACCGAGCGGCGCGCCGTGAGCCTCTTCCTTGCCCGCTTTGTTTGGTGAGCCAAAACCAATCACGGTGCGGCAGACGATCAGCGAAGGTTTGTCCTTCACGCTCTGCGCTTCTTTGATGGCTTTTTTCAGCGCTTCCGGGTCGTGACCGTCTATCTCATGGATCACGTGCCAGTGATAGGCCTCGAAGCGTTTTGCCGTGTCGTCGGTAAACCAGCCGTCGGTTTCCCCGTCGATGGAAATTCCGTTGTGATCGTAGAAGCCGATCAGCTTGCCCAGGCCCAGCGTCCCGGCCAGGGAAGAGACTTCGTGGGAAATCCCTTCCATCAGGCAGCCGTCGCCCATGAACACGTAGGTGTAGTGGTCCACGATGTCATGGCCGGGTTGGTTAAACTGCGCGGCCAGCGTACGCTCGGCAATGGCCATCCCCACGGCGTTAGCTAACCCCTGCCCAAGCGGGCCAGTGGTGGTTTCCACGCCGGGGGTATAGCCGACTTCCGGGTGGCCCGGCGTTTTGGAGTGAAGCTGGCGGAAGTTTTTCAACTCCTCCAGCGGCAGGTCATAGCCGCTCAGGTGCAGCAGGCTGTAAAGCAGCATTGACGCATGGCCGTTCGACAGCACAAAGCGGTCGCGGTTGGCCCAGTGCGGGTTAGACGGATTGTGGCTGAGGAAGTCATTCCACAGCACCTCGGCGATATCAGCCATACCCATGGGCGCACCGGGGTGGCCGGAATTGGCTTTCTGGACAGCATCCATACTGAGGGCGCGAATGGCGTTGGCAAGCTCTTTACGTGATGACATGTTTCACTCCAGGTCTTGTTAAAGTTTGGCGGCGAGCAGGTCTTCCAGTTTGCGTTGGTCTATGGCGAACAGGCGGATCCCTTCGGCCAGTTTTTCGACGGCCATAGCGTCCTGATTGTGTTCCCAGCGGAATTCAGCTTCGCTCAGTGGGGCCGGGCGGCGGAAGCCCTGTGAGAATGGGATCAGCTTACGCACAACCTCTTCTTCGCTGTCCTGCAGCTGTTGCAGCAGGTTTGGCGCGATGGTCAGCCTGTCGCAGCCCGCCAGCGCAAGGATTTGCTCGGTGCGGCGGAAGCTGGCGCCCATGACGATGGTTTCATAGTTATGTTGCTTGAAATAGTCGTAGATATTGCGCACGGATTTCACGCCCGGATCTTCTTCTACCACATAAGGATCCATCGGCTTGCGTGCCTGATACCAGTCGTAAATGCGTCCCACGAACGGGGAAATCAGGAAGACGCCAGCCTCTGCGCAGGCGCGTGCCTGAGCAAACGAGAACAGCAGAGTCAGGTTGCAGTTGATGCCTTCTTTCTGCAGCTCTTCCGCCGCGCGGATCCCTTCCCAGGTTGAAGCCAGCTTGATAAGAATGCGGGACTTGTCGATCCCCTGCTCGGCGTACAGCTCAACCAGGCGACGAGCCTTGCTGATACTTTTTTCTTTGTCATAGGACAGACGGGCATCCACTTCGGTGGACACGCGCCCCGGAATGCTTTTCAGAATTTCCGCACCCACGTTGACCGCCAGTTTGTCACTAGCTTCCGCCACAATTTGCTCCCTGCCGCCGCCGCGCTGCTTGCCATAGGCCAGCGCGTCATCAATAAGCGGCTGATATTGCTCAAGTCCTGCGGCTTTTAACAACAGTGAAGGGTTGGTGGTGGCGTCTTCAGGCTGGTAGTGGCGAATAGAGTCGATATCACCGCTGTCGGCAACCACGGTGGTGTACTGCTTAATGCTGTCTAGCTGATTCATTACTATCTCCTTGAAAAGCAACGTCTTACCTGAGCGTTCCGTGTCGCTCGCCGTGAAAATTCATTCTTTGCATAACCCAAAAGCATAGCAGATGGGCGGCGATGACGGGGCGGCCGCTAACATTGGTTCTATAGTTAGCTAACAATAATTACGCCTAATCTTAATAGTATGGCTACCTTCAAAGTTTGCGAAACGTGCCCGCGGGATACTACGTGGCTGACGTAACAATAAAGAAGAGCCAAAAAGGAACGATGCAATGGATGAACAACTGAAGCAAAGTGCCCTCGATTTCCATGAATTTCCGATCCCGGGGAAAATCCAGGTTTCTCCGACCAAACCGCTGGCCACCCAGCGCGACCTGGCGCTGGCGTACTCACCTGGCGTAGCGGCGCCTTGCCTTGAAATTGAAAAGGACCCGCTCGCCGCCTACAAGTACACCGCGCGCGGCAACCTCGTTGGCGTCGTCTCGAACGGCACCGCGGTGCTAGGGTTGGGCAACATCGGCGCGCTGGCGGGCAAGCCGGTGATGGAAGGTAAGGGCGTTCTGTTTAAAAAATTTGCCGGTATCGACGTCTTCGATATCGAAATTGATGAGATGGATCCGGACAAGCTGGTCGACATTGTTGCCGCGCTGGAGCCAACCTTTGGCGGCATCAACCTGGAAGATATCAAAGCGCCTGAGTGCTTCTACATCGAGCAGAAGCTGCGCGAGCGGATGAACATTCCGGTATTCCACGATGACCAGCACGGTACCGCGATTATTTGTACTGCGGCGGTGCTTAACGGCCTGCGCGTAGTGGAAAAGAACATTTCCGACGTGCGGCTGGTGGTATCAGGCGCGGGAGCTTCCGCTATCGCCTGTATGAACCTGCTGGTTGCGCTGGGCATGCAGAAACACAACATCGTGGTCTGCGACTCGAAGGGCGTTATCTATAAAGGCCGCGAAGAGAACATGGCGGAAACCAAAGCCGCCTATGCCGTGGAAGACAGTGGCAAGCGCACGCTGGACGACGTGATTGAGGGCGCGGATATCTTCCTCGGCTGCTCCGGCCCGAAAGTGCTGACCCAGGATATGGTGAAGAAGATGGGCAAGGCGCCGCTGATTCTGGCGCTGGCTAACCCTGAGCCTGAAATTCTGCCGCCGCTGGCAAAAGAAGTGCGCCCTGAAGCGATCATCTGTACCGGCCGTTCTGACTACCCGAACCAGGTGAACAACGTGCTGTGCTTCCCGTTCATCTTCCGTGGCGCGCTGGACGTTGGCGCGACGGCGATTAACGAAGAGATGAAGCTGGCCGCCGTTCACGCGATTGCAGAGCTGGCTCACGCCGAGCAGAGCGACGTTGTCGCCTCCGCCTACGGCGAGCAGGAGCTGACGTTTGGCCCGGAATACATCATTCCTAAGCCTTTTGACCCGCGTCTGATCGTCAAGATTGCACCGGCTGTGGCGAAGGCGGCGATGGACTCTGGCGTGGCCACACGTCCTATTCAGGATTTCAACGCCTACAGCGAGAAGCTGGAAGAGTTTGTCTACAAAACAAACCTGTTTATGAAGCCTATTTTCTCCCAGGCGCGCAAAGAGCCGAAGCGCGTGGTGTTAAGCGAAGGGGAAGAAGCTCGCGTGCTGCACGCGACGCAGGAACTCATCACCTTGGGGCTGGCGAAACCAATCCTGATTGGTCGCCCAAGCGTTATCGAAATGCGCATCAAAAAGCTGGGGCTGCAAATTCAGCCGGGCAAAGATTTTGAGATCGTGAACAACGAATCCGATCCGCGCTTTAAAGAGTACTGGCACGAGTACTACAACATCATGAAACGCCGGGGGATCACCCAGGAACAGGCGCAGCGCGCGGTGATCAGCAACACCACGGTGATCGGGGCGATCATGGTGCATCGCGGCGAGGCGGATGCCCTGATTTGCGGGACTATCGGCGAGTACCACGAGCACTTTGACGTGGTCGAGAAGCTGTTCGGCTACCGCGAAGGCGTGAAAGCGGCCGGGGCAATGAACGCGCTGCTGCTGCCGAGCGGCAACACCTTTATCGCCGACACCTACGTGAACGATGACCCAACGCCGGAAGAGCTGACGGAAATCACCCTGCTGGCGGCGGAAACGGTGCGCCGCTTCGGCATTGAGCCGAAGGTTGCGCTGCTGTCCCACTCCAACTACGGCTCATCCAACAGCAAAGCGGCCTGCAAAATGCGCCAAACTCTGGAACTGGTTCGCGAGCGCGCGCCGGAACTGGAAATTGACGGAGAGATGCACGGGGACGCGGCGCTGGTCGAAAGTATTCGTCATGAGCGCATGCCGGACAGCCCGCTGAAAGGTTCGGCCAACATTCTGATCATGCCGAACGTTGAGGCCGCGCGCATCAGCTATAACCTGCTGCGTGTTTCAAGCTCTGAAGGGGTAACCGTTGGGCCGGTGCTGATGGGCGTGGCGAAGCCTGTTCACGTGCTGACGCCGATTGCTTCTGTACGCCGTATCGTGAATATGGTGGCGCTGGCGGTCGTGGAGGCGCAAACCGCACCGCTGTAATTGAGCTTCGCTTCACCCCGACAACGGGGTGAAGCGAGCACTAATGCTCCCCTCTCCCTCAGCTGCCTCTTAGTCACATTTTCCTTTCAAATCTTCCGGGAGATATCTTTCTCTCCGCAGTTATTCCGTTCACCCGTAAATCAGTTTCCCCCTGCACGTTCAGAGTACGGTGAACGTGTCCGGGGGATAACGCCATCCCCCGGACAGCCCCGGCGCCCGGCGAGCTCATCGCCGCTGAAGCGGTAAACCCACCGGCTATCACCCAAACATTCGGGGTCGTTCGCGATTCGTTCCCGACGATCGCTCTCTTTCGCTGCTCCCGGCAGCTCAACCCCGCCTGAGTTGGGTCATAACCGGGGGCGATGAGAGCCGGGGACAAATCCACCCTCACCCCAGCCCTCTCCCCAAAGGGGCGAGGGAGAAAACAAAAGCTATGGGAAACATTG
>NZ_JACARU010000076.1:0-19785 GCF_013386425.1 Cedecea sp. P7760
CAACACAATGTGATGAATTGGCCTGCGGGAAATAAGGAGTGAACTTTAAGAAAAAGAGTAAAAATTAAATTGATAGACCTATTTATTTTACAAAAAAAACAATTAAAAACAAATAACTAAGGAATAAAAAGGCAATCTCAACTTCAAGATAATCTTAAATTAAAGACGTAGATTCGGCGCGGGAAAGATAATTTTCAGATTTACCTCAGGGTGGCAATATCAGAAATTATGACGACAAGGGGATTACTCTTATAAAAAATATGCCAGCACGAGGCTGGCATATTATCAATCACGCGGGGTAATTAATCACGCCATGCTTTATAGCGGTTAATCAGGCCGTTGGTTGAGCTGTCGTGGCTGGCGATTTGTTTGTCGTCGCCCAGCTCCGGCAGGATGCGGTTAGCCAGCTGTTTGCCAAGCTCCACGCCCCACTGGTCAAAGGTGAAGATGTTCAGGATTGCGCCCTGGGTGAAGATTTTGTGCTCATACAGCGCAATCAACGCGCCCAGGCTGAACGGGGTGATTTCACGCAGCAGGATGGAGTTGGTCGGGCGGTTGCCTTCGAACACCTTAAACGGCACAACGTGGTCCAGCGTGGCAGGATCTTTACCCTGGTCACGGTATTCCTGCTCTACTACTTCGCGGGATTTACCGAACGCCAGCGCTTCGGTCTGAGCAAAGAAGTTAGACAGCAGTTTTGGATGATGATCCGACAGCGCGTTGTGGCTAATAGCCGGCGCGATGAAGTCGCAAGGTACCATTTTGGTCCCCTGGTGGATCAGCTGGTAGAACGCGTGCTGGCCGTTGGTGCCCGGCTCGCCCCAGATAATTGGTCCAGTCTGGTAGTCCACGGCGTTGCCGTTGCGGTCAACGTACTTACCGTTGGACTCCATGTTGCCCTGCTGGAAGTAGGCCGCAAAGCGGTGCATGTACTGGTCGTATGGCAGAATCGCTTCAGTTTCAGCGCCGAAGAAATTGTTGTACCAGATGCCGATCAACGCCAGCAGAACCGGCAGGTTTTGCTCGGCAGGCGTGGTGGCGAAGTGTTTGTCCATCGCGTGCGCGCCGGACAGCAGCTCAACGAAGTTGTCGTAGCCAACGGACAGGATGATGGACAGGCCAATTGCGGACCACAGAGAGTAGCGGCCGCCAACCCAGTCCCAGAACTCAAACATGTTGGCGGTGTCGATGCCAAATTCGCCGACGGCTTTGCCGTTGGTGGACAGCGCAGCAAAGTGTTTCGCCACGTGTTTTTCATCGCCAGCTGCACGCAGGAACCAGTCGCGCGCGCTGTGGGCGTTGGTCATGGTTTCCTGAGTGGTGAAGGTTTTAGACGCGACCAGGAACAGCGTGGTTTCCGGGTTCACTTTCTTCAGCACTTCGGCAATGTGGGTCCCGTCAACGTTGGACACAAAGTGCATGTTGAGGTGGTTTTTGTAAGGGCGCAGCGCTTCGGTGACCATGAACGGGCCGAGGTCAGAGCCGCCGATACCAATGTTAACCACGTCGGTGATGGCCTTGCCGGTGTAGCCTTTCCAGCTGCCGCTGATGATGCTTTCAGAGAAGGCTTTCATCTTCTCAAGCACCGCGTTCACTTCCGGCATCACGTCTTTGCCGTCGACCACGATAGGCGTGTTGCTGCGGTTACGCAGGGCAACGTGCAGCACGGCACGGTCTTCGGTACGGTTAATTTTTTCGCCGTCGAACATGGATTTGATCGCGCTCTGCAGGTCGGTTTCTTTCGCCAGAGCCTGCAGTTTTTCGAGGGTTTCGGTGGTGATGCGGTTTTTGGAGAAATCCACCAGCATCAGGTCATCGAAGGTTGCGGAGAACTTGCTGAAGCGGTCGTTATCTTTCGCGAACAGCTCGGAAAGCGTAACGTCTTTCATCTCATCGTAGTGTTTCTGGAGCGCCTGCCAGGCAGAGGTCTGCTTCGGGTTGATGTTTTTCATAGCAATACTCTTCTGATTTGAGAATTGTGACTTCGGTCGATTGTAGCGCCTGCAGGCAAAAATTGTGATTGATTTTATGCCATTAACCGACTGTTTCCCGTAACCCCCTAAAAAGCGGCAAAAATACCCTCTTATAAGTTAAATTCCTGATTACGGATTTAACATGAAAAATCCGCATAACCCCGCGGTTGACATGCCTTCGCTGAAGCTTTATTTATTAGGCGCTACCTGCGCTTGCGCAGGCCAGAAGAGGCGCGTTGCCCAGAAAATCGTATCTGAGAAACCAGTAACGAAGAAGATACGTGAGGGGGTGCAACGCCGAGATGATGAAGCGGCTGGTCACGCTTATTGTCGGCTGCAGGGGCTGAATCCTCTGGGTTGTCACCAGGAAACGTTCGCAGTCGAGCGTTTCATGTTCGGCTCACAAAGCTGGATAAACAAGGTGGAGCACTTCTGGGTGATATCGTAGTTCTCCTGCTCTGCGCCCACCCGTTTACCGCTCTTCCCTTGTGCCAAGGCTGAATACTTTTTTGCCAGTTGAATGGCCCCCTGACACGAGGTAGTTATGTCTCAAACCGTAGTCGCCAAATTTGGCGGTACCAGCGTCGCCGATTTTGACGCGATGAACCGCAGCGCCGATGTTGTAATGGCCGATAGCCATGTCCGCGTCGTGGTCCTTTCCGCCTCCGCCGGCGTGACTAACCTGCTGGTTGCTCTGGCCGAAGGGCTCGAAGCAACCGAGCGCTTCGTCAAGCTCGATGCCATTCGCAAAATCCAGTACAACATCGTTGAACGCCTGGCGAGCCCGGAAGTGATCCGCGAAGAGATCGACCGCCTGCTGGAAAACATCACGACGCTTGCGGAAGCCGCCTCTCTTGCGACCTCAACCGCGCTGACCGACGAACTGGTCAGCCACGGCGAACTAATGTCCACCCTGCTGTTTGTTGAGATCCTGCGTGAACGTAGCGTTGAAGCGCAGTGGTTCGATATTCGTAAAGTCATGCGTACCAATGACCGCTTTGGCCGCGCCGAGCCGGATATCGCCGCGCTGGCGGAGCTGGCAAGCCAGCAAATGCTGCCGCGCCTGGCGGAATCCCTGGTGATCACTCAGGGCTTTATCGGCAGCGAAGAAAAAGGCAGAACGACCACGCTTGGCCGCGGCGGCAGCGACTATACCGCGGCATTGCTCGGTGAAGCGCTGAATGCGGCTCGTGTGGATATCTGGACCGACGTGCCGGGCATCTACACCACCGACCCACGCATGGTGCCAGCGGCAAAACGTATCGATCGCATCGCCTTTGAAGAAGCCGCTGAAATGGCCACCTTCGGGGCGAAGGTCCTGCACCCTGCCACGCTGCTGCCCGCCGTACGCTGTGATATCCCGGTGTTTGTTGGCTCCAGTAAAGATCCGGCCGCAGGGGGGACGCTGGTGTGCAAAAAAACCGAGAATCCGCCGCTCTTCCGCGCCCTTGCGGTACGCCGTAAGCAAACGCTGCTGACGCTGCACAGCCTGCATATGCTGCATTCACGCGGTTTCCTCGCGGAAGTGTTCAGCATTCTGGCTCGCCACAATATCTCCGTGGACCTGATAACCACCTCCGAAGTGAGCGTGGCATTGACGATGGATACCACCGGTTCAACGTCTACCGGCGACAGCCTGCTGACCACCTCGCTACTCACCGAGCTGTCGTCTCTGTGCCGCGTGGAAGTCGAAGAAAACCTGGCGCTGGTTGCCATCATCGGCAATAAGCTGTCCCAAGCCTGTGGCGTAGGCAAAGAAGTGTTCGGCGTGCTCGACCCGTTCAACATCCGCATGATTTGCTACGGCGCATCCAGCTACAACCTGTGCTTCCTGGTGCCGGGCAACGATGCCGAGCAGGTGGTGCAGAAGCTGCACCGCAACCTGTTTGAATAACAGACAAATTCATGCCATGAATACAGAAAGCCGGGCTCGCACCCGGCTTTTTTTATAACCATAAAACAACACAAACTCTGCAAGGACATCGCTATGATAGCCACCCTAACCCGGCTGTTCCCGCTTTGGGCGCTGCTGCTCTCCGTCGCTGCGTATTATACCCCTTCAACCTTTACCCCGATTGGCCCCTGGGTCAGCACGCTGCTGATGCTCATTATGTTTGGTATGGGCGTACATCTGCGACTTGAAGACTTTAAACGCGTGCTGTCGCGCCCGGCACCGGTGGCGGCGGGAATTTTTCTGCACTATCTGGTGATGCCGCTGGCAGCATGGCTGCTGGCGATGCTGTTCCATATGCCCCCCGATCTTTCCGCCGGGATGGTGCTGGTCGGCAGCGTAGCCAGCGGCACGGCTTCCAACGTTATGATTTACCTGGCCAGGGGCGACGTTGCGCTCTCCGTTACCATCTCTTCTGTTTCCACGCTGGTCGGCGTCTTCGCCACTCCGCTACTGACCCGTCTGTATGTGGATGCCGATATCAAAGTCGATGTGATGGGCATGCTGGTCAGCATTTTGCAAATCGTCATTATCCCGATTGGTCTGGGCCTGATTGTGCACCATCTGTTCCCACGCCTCGTTAAGCGCGTGGAGCCGTGGCTGCCCGCATTTTCCATGCTCTGCATTCTCGCCATCATCAGCGCAGTTGTCGCAGGCTCGGCGTCACACATCGCCTCCGTTGGCCTGGTGGTGATTATCGCGGTGATTCTGCATAACACTATTGGCCTGCTCGGCGGCTACTGGGGCGGGCGTCTCTTTGGCTTCGACGAGTCCACCTGCCGGACGCTGGCCATTGAAGTGGGTATGCAGAACTCGGGTCTCGCGGCTACGCTGGGTAAAATTTACTTCTCACCGCTGGCGGCGCTGCCTGGCGCATTGTTTTCCGTCTGGCATAACCTTTCGGGCTCCCTGCTGGCAGGTTACTGGTCAGGTAAAGCGATAAAATCGCAGCAAAACGAGAAAAAATAGAACGATAAAAGCCTGCAAACGCAGGCTTTTTTGTCTCGTCGATGCTGGAGGTTTGCTTTACACTGAACGTCCTTTCCTGGGAGATTGCAACGATGGCTACAGCCAGACTGACACAGCAAGACATGACGGAAAGCGAACAGCGTGAGCTTAAAACACTGCTGGATCGCGCCCGCATTGCCCACGGTCGTACGTTGACCAACTCAGAAACCAATCAGGTAAAAAAAGAGTACATCGATAAGCTGATGGCGGAACGCGCGCTGGCGGCTAAGAAAGCTCGCCAGCTGAAGAAACAAAACGCATTAAAACCGGATACTTCTACCACCTATTCGTGGTCAGCCAATAACCATACGCGGGGGAAACGCTAGCTTAACGGCCCTTCTTCTTGCGGCCGGGAGAAGCAAAGCGTTTACGAGAGGCGAGCTCAGCGGGCGTTTTTGCTGAGCTTTTCGGCCCGCTGACCAGCGGCTTTTTCACCGCTGGCGTGGCCGCTTTTGGCTTCGCTTTTTTAGCCGGTGCGGCCTCAGAGGACGAGTCCTCAATCAGCTTAAACAGCTCAATCAGTTCATCATCCGTCAGGTCACGCCACTCTCCCAACGGGATCCCGGTCAGGTTAACGTTCATGATGCGCGTGCGCTCAAGCTTCGTCACTTCATAGCCAAAGTGCTCACACATGCGGCGAATCTGGCGGTTCAGCCCCTGAACCAGGGTAATACGAAACGCAAACGGCGCCTCTTTTTTGACTTTGCATTTTTTGGTGACGGTGCCAAGAATCGGCACGCCCGCGCCCATACCGCGAATAAACTCGTCGGTGACCGGTTTGTTCACCGTGACCACATACTCTTTCTCGTGGTCGTTACCGGCGCGCAGAATTTTGTTTACCAGGTCACCGTGGTTGGTGAGGAAAATCAGGCCCTGAGAGTCTTTGTCCAGGCGGCCAATAGGGAACACGCGCTTGCTGTGGTTCACGTAGTCGACGATGTTGTCTCTTTCGCCGTCTTCCGTGGTGCTCACAATCCCCACCGGTTTATTCAGGGCAATCAGCACCAGATCGTCTTCATTACGAGGCTCAATAAGCTGACCATTCACCTTCACGCTGTCGCCGGCAAAGACCTGATCGCCAATTTTGGCGCGCTTGCCGTTAATAAAAACGTTGCCCTGTTCGATGTAGCGATCGGCGTCACGGCGTGAGCAGATCCCGCTCTCGCTGATGTATTTGTTAAGACGAATAGATGAATTAGTCAGCATGGCTCCTCCGAAAACCCAGGACTATACCTTACCCGCAGGGCGTTGCGAACCGCCTTTCTCACATTAACCTGCATCTCTGGAAGCTTCCTCGTAAATATTGAAAACGTGCTGCGAATGACTTTCCAGACTGCGGCGACGGCCATTGCGCCGCTTTAGCCGCATGAATATTTTTTATACACCTATTTCTGATGTGCTTTATAAACTACAATGAATAAACTCAAACAAACGAGTGCTTTTAGCGCCTGGCTAAGTTCACTTAGAGATAAAAGGGAAAAAACCGTTATTGCCGCCCGGCTTTTAAGGCTAGCGAATGGTTTACCTGGCGATGTGCAACCCGTTGGGGCAGGCATCAGCGAACTTAGAATCCATTTTGGGCCGGGCTATCGCCTTTACTACCAGCAGCGTGGGAAGCTAATCATTTTGCTTCTCTGTGGAGGAAGCAAAAATACTCAGCACAAGGATATAGTTTTAGCGAAATTGCTGGCGAAAGACTGGGAACATGAGGAAGATTTCGACGATGAATAAATTAACAGATTACGATCCTGCATCTGCATTGGTCGACAACGAGGAAATTGCTTTTTTCATGGCGGATGCCCTGGAAACCGGAGATGCAGCCTATATAGCAAAGGCGCTGGGCGTAGTCGCACGGGCAAAAGGGATGTCGCAAGTAGCCACTGAAACGGGCCTGTCTCGCGAACAGCTGTACCGTTCATTTAGTGCAGAAGGAAACCCAACGCTTAAAAGCACGCTTGCCGTGATGAAAGCGCTGGGTATTACCCTTACCGTAAAGTAGGCGCCTAGCCCATTAAGGCGCCATTTTTCTAATACTCATCCCGCTCGTCGTCATCGTCCGGCTGGTCCAGCACGCTGTAGGCGACGGAACAGAACAACGAGTTGAGGCGCTTCATATCCCCCAGCAGCCCAAGGTGCAGCGAACTGGTTTCGATGCTCTGCACGTTTTGCTGGTGCAGACGGTCAACGTGAGCGTGAGAGTAGCGGCGGTTCATGATGCGGAAACGGTGCTTGTTGCGGCGCAGGCGGCGGGCGCTGCCCAGGTCGCTTGAGAAGAATACCGACAGGCTGAGCTGCAGGTTGCTGATCAGCTGCTGAAGCAGGTTGTCCAGCTCGGTCAGGCCATCCGGCGAGAAAGCCCGGCGCGCGGCGAGCGATTTATCCGCCACTTCGCTGCCCATACGCTCGATGATGTCTGCCGCCTGTTCCAGGTTAAGCGACATTTCGATGATTTCCGCCCAGCGGCGGGACTCCATTTCCGCCAGATCTTCTTTTGGCATCTGCGCCAGATAAAGCTTGATGGCGGTATACAGCACGTCCACGTCGTCGGCCAGCTTGCGCAGCTCTTTTTCCTGACGCGGCTCGCCGTGCATTACCTTGCTCCAGGTTTCCAGCATCTGCTCCAGCACGTCCCCCATTCTGAGGGTTTCGCGCGCCGCATTAGATAACCCCAGCGCAGGCGTATCCAGCGCCGTAGGGTCGAGGTGCTTCGGCTTCATGCGGGCATCGACTTCGGGCACTTCGCTGATAACCCGGCGGCAGAAGCGCGCCATCGGCTCGGCAAAAGGCACCATCACCAGGCAGCGGATCAGGTTGTAGAACACGTGGAAGTAGATAACCAGCTCTGACTCAGGCAGCGGCAGGTGGTGCATCAGTCGGGCAAGAATGTGCACAAACGGCAGCACCAGCAGGCTACCCACCAGCTTAAACAGCAGGCTGCCAAGCGCCACACGGCGCGCTGCGGCATTCGCGGCGCTGTTGTTGATCATCGCCAGCAGGCCGGAGCCGAGGTTGGCGCCAATCACCAGGCATAGCGCCACATCAAACGAAATTACTCCGGTGGACGTCAGCGTGGCCGTCAGTAAAACGGCAGCCAGGCTGGAGTAGCTGATGATGGCGAACATCGCGCCAATCAACGCGTCGAGCATGATATCGCCGGTCAGAGAAGCGAAGATGACCTGGACACCGTTCGCCTGGGTAATCGGCGTGACGGCCCCGACAATCAGCTCAAGCGCCAGCAGAATAAGGCCAAGGCCAATCCCCACGCGGCCAAGCTGCCCGGCGCGCGTTTGCTTGCGGCTGAGGAAGAAGATAACGCCGATAAAAATCAGCAGCGGCGAAAGCCACGAAAGATCGAAGGTCAGGATACGCGCCATCAGCGCCGTACCCACGTCGGCCCCCAGCACAATCACCAGCGCAGGGGTAAGCGCCACCAGATCCTGAGCAACGAAGGACGTGACCAGCATCGTGGTGGCATTACTGCTCTGCACCAGAGCGGTCACGCCGATCCCGGCGCAGAAGGCGAGAGGTTTCTTTTCTACGCTGCGGCTAAGTACGCTGCGCAGGTTGGCGCCGTAAACGCGCATGATACCGGTACGCACGATGTGCGTGCCCCAGACCAGCAGTGAAACGGCGGAAAGCAGGTGTAACAAGGTCAGCACGGATTTTTATTCTCCTTATCGTTTTTAGGGTTCCTGAGGCAAAAATAGTCACCCTTCTTCAGTATAAGGGGTTAACTTCAATAAAGAGACAAGGCGCTCACGGAGCGCCTTGTAAGTTGTAAGGAAAGGTTATTTTTAGCGGCTAGTCGGCGTCATAACCCAGGTTTGGCGCCAGCCAGCGTTCAACCTCGCTTACCGGCATACCTTTGCGCCTCGCATAGTCCTCGACCTGATCGCGCTGAATTTGTGCGACCGCGAAATACTTGCTGTCGGGGTGGCTGAAGTACCAGCCTGAAACCGACGCGCCGGGCCACATGGCGTAAGATTCGGTGAGCTTCATGCCAATCACGTTTTCTACGTCCAGCAGCGCCCAGATAGCCGCCTTTTCGGTGTGCTCCGGGCAGGCCGGATAACCCGGCGCCGGACGAATCCCCTGGTAATTTTCGCGAATAAGCTCCTCGTTACTGAGGTTTTCCGTCGCCGCATAGCCCCAGTAGACTTTACGTACGCGCTCGTGGAGGTATTCAGCAAAAGCTTCGGCCAGGCGATCGGCAACGGCTTTCACCATGATTTTGTTGTAATCATCGTGCTGCGCATCGTAGGCGCCGGCCAGCGCGTCTTCTTCAATACCGCCGGTGACCGCAAAAGCGCCGATGTAGTCCGCTTTACCGCTGTGTTTAGGCGCGACAAAGTCGGCAATACAGTAGTTCGGGAAGCCGCTTTTTTCGGTTTGCTGGCGTAGATGACGGCTGACGGCTTTAACCTGGGTCCGCGTTTCATCGGTATAAACCTCTACGTCGTCGTCAACACGGTTCGCCGGGAACAGGCCTACTACGCCGCGCGGCGTCATCGTCTTCGTGCGGTGGAGCATATCGAGCATGTCGTTGGCGTCTTTAAACAGGCGCTGCGCTTCCTCGCCTACCACTTCATCCTCCAGGATGCGTGGGTATTTCCCGGCAAGCGACCAGGTCATAAAGAACGGTGTCCAGTCGATGTAATTTCGCAGCGTCTCAATGCTGGCGGTAACCTCATGCACACCAGGCCGATGGGCAACCGGCGGCGTATAACTTTCCCAGTCAAACGCCAGGTCGTTATCCCTTGCGGCCTGCAGCGTAACAGGCGGTGTGCGAGGTTTTTTGCGTGCGTGCTGGGTGCGAACCACTTCGTACTCTTTGCGGGTTCGGGCCACAAATTCATCATGCTGGGTTTCTGAAATCAGAGCAGAGACAACGCCTACGGTACGGGAGGCGTTTTGCACATACACCGTTGGGCCGCTGTAGTTCTGCTCGATTTTCACCGCGGTATGGGCTTTGGAAGTCGTCGCTCCGCCAATCAGCAGCGGCAGCGTAAAGCCCTGGCGCTCCATCTCTTTGGCGACGTTGACCATTTCATCCAGCGAAGGCGTAATAAGGCCAGAGAGGCCGATAATATCCGCGCCCACTTCGCGGGCAGTTTTCAAAATTTTCTCGCCGGGCACCATCACGCCAAGGTCGATAATTTCGTAGTTGTTACACTGCAGCACCACGCCGACGATGTTCTTGCCGATGTCGTGCACGTCACCTTTCACCGTCGCGAGGACGATCTTGCCGTTAGTCGACCCTTTTTCCTTGCTGGCTTCGATATAAGGCTCAAGATAAGCCACCGCCTGTTTCATGACGCGGGCCGATTTGACCACCTGCGGCAGGAACATTTTCCCCTCGCCAAACAGATCGCCCACCACGTTCATCCCCGCCATCAGCGGGCCTTCAATCACTTCGATTGGGCGAGCCGACTGCTGGCGAGCCTCTTCGGTATCTGCTTCGATGAATTCTGTGATCCCTTTCACCAGCGAATATTCAAGCCGCTTAACGACGTCCCAGCTGCGCCACTCGGCCTGTTGCGCATTGGCGGCTTCATCACTTTTGCTGCCGCGATATTTTTCAGCCAGCTCTAACAGCCGTTCGGTGCTGTCATCACGCCGGTTAAGAATGACGTCTTCTACAGCGTCACGCAGCTCGGCCGGAAGGTCGTCGTAAATCGCCAGCTGCCCGGCGTTCACGATCCCCATGTCCATGCCGTTGCGGATCGCGTAATAGAGGAATACCGCGTGAATGGCTTCGCGTACCGGATCGTTGCCGCGGAAGGAGAAGGAGACGTTAGACACGCCGCCGGAAATCATCGCGTGCGGCAGCTCGCGCTTAATGTCTTCGCAGGCGCCGATAAAGTCCTGCGCGTAGTTGTTGTGCTCTTCGATGCCGGTCGCCACCGCGAAGATGTTCGGGTCAAAGATGATGTCTTCCGGCGGGAAGCCCACCTCTTCGGTAAGAATTTTGTAGGCCCGCCGGCAAATCTCGATTTTTCGCTCGCGGGTATCCGCCTGGCCCGCTTCGTCGAACGCCATCACCACCATCGCCGCGCCGTAGCGACGCACCAGCTTCGCGTGATGAATAAACGGCTCAATGCCTTCCTTCATCGAGATGGAGTTGACGATGCCTTTGCCCTGAATGCACTTCAGCCCTTTCTCGATGACGTCCCATTTCGAGGAGTCGATCATGATCGGCACGCGGGCGATATCCGGCTCGCCGGCAATCAGGTTGAGGAAGCGCACCATCGCCGCTTCGGCGTCGAGCATCCCCTCGTCCATGTTGATGTCAATTATCTGCGCGCCGCTGGCGACCTGCTGCAGCGCAACGTCCAGCGCCTCGCTGTATTTTTCTTCTTTTATCAGCCGCTTGAATTTAGCCGAGCCGGTGACGTTGGTGCGTTCGCCTACGTTCACAAACAGGCTGTCCGCGCTAATGTTCAGCGGCTCAAGTCCGGCCAGGCGGCAGGCAACCGGCAGTTCGGGGAGCTTACGCGGCGCAACGCCAGCCACCGCTTTGCTCATCGCAGCAATGTGCGCAGGCGTTGTCCCGCAGCAGCCGCCAACAATGTTCAGGAATCCGGCCTGCGCCCATTCGCCAATCTGCTGGGCCATCACTTTCGCATCGAGATCGTACTCGCCGAAAGCATTTGGCAGACCAGCGTTAGGGTGAGCGGTTACGTAGCACTCGGCAATACGCGACAGCTCAGCCACGTACTGGCGCAGCTCGTCCGGCCCCAGCGCGCAGTTAAGCCCGAAGGAGAGCGCATCGGCATGGCGCAGGGAGTTATAGAAAGCTTCCGTCGTCTGACCGGAAAGCGTGCGGCCTGACGCATCGGTAATCGTGCCGGAAATCATAATCGGCAGGTCAACGCCGAGCGCTTCAAACTCAGCCTTTACGGCGAAGATGGCGGCTTTGGCGTTCAGGGTGTCGAACACCGTTTCGATCATGATCAGGTCGGCCCCGCCTTCCACCAGCGCCCTGGACGATTCACGGTAAGCGGCGACCAGTTGATCAAAAGTGATGTTGCGGAAAGCCGGGTCGTTCACGTCCGGGGAGATTGAAGCCGTGCGGTTGGTTGGGCCTAACACACCGGCGACATAGCGTGGTTTTTCCGGCGTACGTGCCGTCCATTCATCGGCACAGGCACGAGCCAGCTTCGCGGCTTCGTAGTTAATTTCCGCCGACAGCGATTCCATTTGGTAGTCAGCCATCGCAATCGTGGTGGAGTTGAAGGTGTTGGTTTCAACGATGTCTGCGCCAGCCTCAAAGTAGGCGTAGTGAATCGCGGTGATGATTTCCGGCTTGCTGAGCACCAGCAGGTCATTGTTGCCCTTGAGGTCGCACGGCCAGTCGGCAAAACGCTCCCCGCGGAAGTCGTTCTCATCAAGACGATAGCTCTGGATCATGGTCCCCATGCCACCGTCCAGCACCAGAATGCGTTCACTCAGTTGTTGCTTCAGCTTCTCTACGTTGTTACTCACGCTCACTCCCACCTTTTTTCCCTGACTGACGGACCTGCAGCCCCATACTTGCACAAACTACAGGGTCGTAAAAGCCGCACGTCAGGAACATGAGAGATGTTCAGCATCACTCATCCGATCAGTCCGTGAGCGGTTGCAAATTCGCCAAATAAAACGAAAATGATTTCCACGATACGAAAAAGGAGTCCGGTATGGTTGCTACAGTCCCCGCTAAACGAGGTAAGAAACCCCGCGCCGCAGCCGCTGCTGCCCCGCAGGTCACCGGGCAGGTTCAATCACTCACTCGCGGCCTCAAACTGCTGGAGTGGATTGCCGAATCTCACGGCAGCGTGGCGTTGACCGAGCTTGCCCAGCAGGCCGGCCTGCCAAACTCCACGACCCACCGTCTGCTGACCACGATGCAGCAGTTAGGCTTCGTTCACCAGGTAGGCGATTTGGGCCACTGGACGATTGGCGCTCACGCTTTTGTCGTCGGCAGCAGCTTCCTGCAAAGCCGCAACCTGCTGGCTATCGTGCACCCGATTCTGCGCAAGCTGATGGAAGCCTCCGGCGAAACCGTTAACCTCGCGGTGCTCGACAAGAACGATCATCAGGCGATTATTATCGACCAGGTTCAGTGCACGCAGCTGATGCGTATGTCGGCCCCCATTGGCGGCAAGCTGCCGATGCACGCTTCCGGCGCAGGCAAGGCGTTCCTGGCTCATCTTAACGATGACGAACTGGCAGGCCTGCTGCACCGCAAGGGCTTACACAGCTACACGCCCGCAACGCTGACTTCACCGCTGCATTTAAAAGAAGATTTAGCGCAAACGCGCAAGCGGGGTTACTCGTTTGACGATGAAGAACATGCGCTGGGGCTACGCTGCGTGGCCTCCTGCATCTACGACGAGCACCACGAGGCGTTTGCTGCCATCTCCATTTCTGGCCCGATTTCGCGCATCACCGATGACCGGGTGACGGAGATTGGCGCTCTGGTCATTAAGGCAGCGAAGGAAATTACGCTGGCATACGGCGGCGGGCGCTAACCCGCCCGCTTCACGTCCCCAAACCGCTGGCTGAAACGCTGGCGGCGGCGATAGGCGAAGACATCTTCGACATAGCCCTCGCGGATGCGGGTTTGCAAAGCTCGCCAAAAGTCGGCGCGGAACAGGTCAGCGTGCATTTCATCGAATAGCGGGCGAATGCGCTTGTCCGCGCAAAGATAGTGGCGGAATTCCTCCGGGAAGACATCGCCCGGCGAGATGCTGTACCAGGGCTCGGAGGAAAGCTCATCCTCTGGGTAACGTGGCGGCGGAATATCCCGGAAATTTACCTCGGTCATATAGCAAATTTCATCGTAATCGTAGAACACCACTCGCCCGTGGCGCGTCACGCCAAAGTTTTTAAAGAGCATGTCACCGGGGAAAATATTAGCCGCCGCCAGTTGGCGAATGGCGTTGCCGTACTCTTCCACCGCATCCCTCAACTGCTGACCTTCAACCTGCTCAAGCCACAGGTTGAGCGGCACCATTCGCCGTTCTATATAAAGATGACTTATGGCAATGCGGTCGCCAAGATCGGTGAGTTTTTCCGGGACTTCTTCACGCAGCAGCGCCATCAGTTCAGGGCTAATTTGCTGCTTATCCAGCACGAAGTTTTCAAACTCCTGGGTATCCGCCATGCGCCCCACGCGGTCGTGTTCCTTTACCAGCTGGTAGCAGGCACGAACCCTTTCGGCGGTGACTTCTTTCTGCGGCGCGAACCTGTCCTTTATCACCTTAAAAACACGATCGAAGCCCGGCAGCGTGAAGACTAGCATCACCATGCCACGAATGCCCGGCGCCTCAATAAACTGCTCGGGCGTGTTGTTAATGTAGGTCAGATATTCGCGATAGCTTTCGGTTTTGCCGTGCTTCTGGCAGCCGATTGCCATATACAGTTCGGCGGTGGTTTTGCCCGGTAAAATCTCGCGCAGCCACTCGACGAGCGCGGCGGGAAAAGGGGCATAAACCATAAAGTAAGAACGGGCGAAGCCAAAAACGATGCTGGCTTCAGGTGAACTGGTCAGGCAGGTATCCACCATTAAGCGGCCATCATCTGTGCGGTGGATCGGCAGCAAAAATGGAATTATTCTCCCCTGCAGTACCAGTTTGCCAACCAGCCAGGCGGCTTTATTGCGATAAAACAGCTCGTTGGCGACTTCGAGCGTGGCCGTACGCAATGCTTCTGCGCCGAACGTTTCATGGAGATGGGCAAGAATAAAACCAACGTCCCGCGCAATATCCTGCCAGGGAAGACGCAGCGGGAGATCGGAGAGCAAGGTGGTGAGCAATGTCGTCCAGCCCTGCTCCGGGAAAAAGGTTTTAGCCAGCGGACGAGGCAGCGGCCGGAGCTGTTTGCCAGCCTGCGAGCTAAAGATAAAAAGCCGCTCGGGAGTAAGCGAGCGGTGATCGAAGAGCCGACAATAGACGGAATTAAAAAAGCTTTCGGCAATTTCAAAACGCGGATAATCCGGCAAAAGCCTGGTGTACTGCTCTTTCACGCGCAGCAAAAAGGCCGCATCGGTATTCTGGCCGCCGGTAATACAGCGAAGCTGCTCTACGACGAGCCCTACGTGATGATCGTAAAGATTGATACGGCTTTTCATCGCCTGCTGAACGGCGTGCCAGTCGGCCTGTTCAAAGCGCTGCTGCGCACCCGCGGTGACCTCAAGAAATCGACCGTATTGCGCATCGAACCCTTGCAGGATGGTGTGGGCAATTAACAGCTCCAGCCTGTGTGACATTTATTTCTCCCCTCACCCCGGCCCTCTCCCAAAGGAGAGGGGGAAAATAAAGTTTGTTCAGAACTGTTCTTCTTCGGTAGAACCAGTCAACGCGGTTACGGAAGAGGCGCCGCCCTGAATGATGGTAGTGACGCGGTCGAAGTAGCCGGTACCCACTTCCTGCTGATGAGAGACGAAGGTATAACCTTCGGAAGCCGCAGCAAACTCAGGCTGCTGTACCTTCTCAACATAGTGGCGCATCCCCTCGCCCTGTGCATAAGAGTGCGCCAGGTCGAACATGTTGAACCACATACTGTGGATCCCCGCCAGGGTGATGAACTGGTACTTGTAGCCCATGTCCGACAGTTCTTGCTGGAAGGAAGCGATGGTTTTGTCATCGAGATTTTTCTTCCAGTTGAACGATGGCGAACAGTTGTAGGCCAGCAGCTTGCCAGGGAAGCGAGCGTGGATCGCTTCGGCAAAGCGACGGGCCTGGTCCAGATCGGGTTTAGAGGTTTCACACCAGACCAGGTCGGCATAAGGGGCATAGGCCAGGCCACGGCTGATAGCCTGCTCAATGCCAGCCCGAGTGCGATAGAAACCTTCCTGCGTACGTTCGCCGGTGACGAACTCGCGGTCATATTCGTCGCAGTCGGAGGTGATCAGATCTGCCGCATCGGCATCGGTACGGGCAATCAGCAGCGTAGGAACGCCCATCACGTCCGCCGCCAGACGAGCGGCGATTAATTTCTGGATAGCCTCCTGGGTCGGGACCAATACTTTGCCGCCCATATGACCGCACTTTTTCACCGAGGCAAGCTGGTCTTCAAAGTGTACCGCCGCTGCACCGGCCTGAATCATCGACTTCATCAGCTCGAAGGCGTTTAGCACGCCGCCAAAGCCTGCCTCAGCGTCGGCAACGATCGGCAGGAAGTAGTCAACGTGGCGCGGGTCGCCCGGCTCAATATTCGACGCCCACTGGATCTGATCCGCGCGCTGGAAGCTGTTGTTGATCCTGTCGACTACCGCAGGAACGGAGTTAGCCGGGTAGAGCGACTGATCCGGATACATGCTGGAGGCCAGGTTAGCATCCGCCGCCACCTGCCAGCCGGATAAGTAGATAGCTTCGATACCCGCTTTAGCCTGCTGCAAAGCCTGACCACCGGTTAACGCCCCCAGACTGTTTACGTAGCCTTTTTTCGACTCGCCGTGCAGCAGACGCCAGAGCTTCGCCGCCCCGTGCTGCGCCAGCGTGCATTCCGGGTTCAGCGAACCGCGCAGTTTCACCACGTCTTCTGCGCTATAGGTACGCTCAATGCCTTCCCAACGCGGTTGTGTCCATTCTTGTTGTACTTGTTGAATCTGTTGGCTACGAGAGGTTTTCATTGCAGATGCTCCATTTTTATAGGGTTAGGTTCAGGCAAGCAGGCGGTAGCCCGGCAGCGTCAGGAAGTCGATTAACTCTTCTGAGGTGGTAATTTGTTCCATCAGCCGTGCGGCTTCATCGAAGCGCCCCTGGCTATAACGCTGGTCCCCCAGCTCGGCCTGAATCACCAACATCTCTTCGGCAAGCATCTGGCGAAACAGCGATTTAGTGACGGTCTGGCCGTTGCTCAGCGTCTTCTGGTGATGGATCCATTGCCAGATGGAAGTACGGGAAATTTCAGCGGTCGCGGCATCCTCCATCAGCCCATAGATAGGCACGCAGCCGTTGCCGGAGATCCACGCCTCGATGTACTGCACTGCAACGCGGATGTTGGCTCGCATGCCTTCTTCGGTACGCTCCCCAGGGCAAGGCTCAAGCAGCTGGGCCGCGGTAATGGGAACATCTTCGCTGCGGCTAATATCCAGCTGGTTGTGACGCTCACCTAGCGCTTTGCCAAAGACCTCGACAACCGTGTCCGCAAGGCCCGGATGCGCAATCCAGGTGCCGTCGTGGCCGTTGTTGGCCTCCATCTCTTTGTCCGCTTTGACTTTGTTCAGCACCCATTCATTACGCGCGCTGTCTTTGCTCGGGATAAAGGCCGCCATGCCGCCCATCGCAAACGCACCGCGACGATGGCAGGTTTTGATCAGCAGGCGCGAGTAAGCATTCAGGAACGGTTTGTCCATCGTCACGGACTGTCTGTCCGGCAGGACGCGATCCGGATGGTTTTTCAGGGTTTTTATGTAGCTGAAGATGTAGTCCCAGCGCCCACAGTTCAGGCCGACAATGTGATCTTTCAGCGCGTGCAGGATCTCGTCCATCTGGAAGACCGCCGGTAACGTTTCGATCAGCAAAGTGGCCTTGATGGTGCCCCGCGGCAGATCGAAGCGATCTTCCGTAAAGCTGAATACTTCGCTCCACCAGGCGGCTTCCTGCCACGACTGCGTTTTCGGCAGGTAGAAGTAAGGGCCGCTGCCTTTGGCCAACAAGGCATCAACGTTGTGGAAGAAATAGAGCCCGAAGTCGAACAGGCTGCCCGGAATGGCTTCCCCACGCCAGGTCACGTGTTTTTCAGGCAGGTGCAGGCCGCGTACGCGGCAAACCAGTACCGCCGGGTCGGGCTTTAGCTGATAAATTTTTCCCGCTTCGTTGGTCCAGCTGATGGTGCCATTAACCGCATCGCGCAGGTTGATCTGGCCATCGATAACCTTGCTCCAGCTCGGTGCCAGGGAATCCTCAAAGTCGGCCATAAATACTTTTACGTTAGCATTCAGGGCATTGATAACCATTTTGCGTTCAACCGGCCCGGTAATTTCAACCCGCCGGTCGAGAAGATCCTGTGGAATGCCGCGAATTTGCCAGTCACTCTTTCGAATGGAATCGGTTTCCGAATTAAAATCAGGCAGCTTTCCTGCATCAATAGCCTGCTGCTCCGCAATACGAGCCGCCAGCAGCTTATTGCGCTGTGGGGTAAAGCGGGCTACCAGGTCGCTGAGGAAATCAACGGCTTCAGGGGTGAGAATCTGTCTCTCCTGGTCACCAAACGGCTGGCTAAAGGCCAGCTCTTCGCTAACTGTCTGTTGTGTCATTCGGTTACTCCTTCGTCTTATCCCGTCGAGACGGCCAAAAGTGAATCGCGCACGGCTGTGCAGTTTTCATGCAACAGAATTAAGACTACTTGATGAATTTTTAAAATCAAAAACAATTTCCATTTTTGAATTTAAATTCATTTATCACATTGATATTTATAAGATTAAAGTTTAAACAAGGAGGGAAGTGGTTTTCAGAATATAAAAAAGGCGCCGGAGGCGCCTGTGGTGGGAAGCTGAAACGCTTAATCCAGCGTAGGGTTCATGCGGCGGAGATCGAATGGCGTGATCTGGTAGACGTAATAGTTCAGCCAGTTGGTGAACAGTAAATTGCCATGGCTACGCCAGGTGGCACGAGGTTTTTTCGCCGGATCGTCCCCAGGGAAGTAGTTATAGGGCACATCAGGCTCGAGTCCCGCATCAACATCGCGGAAATACTCTCCGGACAGCGTTAAAGGATCGTATTCCGGATGGCCCGTCACGAATGCGATGCGCTTATCCCTGCTGCCAAACAGATAGGCATCGCCCTGTTCGGTTTCGGCAAAAATCTCCAGATCCGTATAATCGCGGATCAGCTGGGCGGGGAAGTCGGCATAGCGAGAGTGCGGCGCAAGAAATGAATCGTCAAAGCCGCGCGTCAGCAAAGCATGAGGCTGGGTGACATGGTGCTCATAGACGCCAGAGAGTTTTTCATCCCGAGTTTGCTTCGGAATGCCATACAAAATATTCAGCGCGGCCTGCACGGCCCAGCAGACAAACAGCGTAGAGGTGACATGATCTTTGGCCCACTCCAGGACCTGCTGGATCTGTGGCCAGTAAGCGACGTCGTTAAATTCGACCAGGCCAAGCGGCGCGCCGGTCACAATCAGGCCATCATAGTTATCGTGCTGGATATCTTCAAAATTGCAGTAAAAGTTATTGAGATGTTCGCTGGGCGTGTTGCGAGATTCACGGCTATCAATGCGCAGCAGCTGGATGTCCACCTGCAGCGGAGAGTTGGAGAGCAGCCGCAGGAACTGGTTTTCCGTCTCAATTTTCTTCGGCATCAGATTCAGGATCAGTACCTTTAGCGGACGTATTTCCTGATTACTGGCGCGCGATGAAGTCATCACAAAGACGTTTTCCTCACGCAGGAAATTGACGGCTGGTAGCTCGTCCTGCACCCGAATCGGCATAACCTTATATCCTCAAAGCATACGTTTAAACGTTTAGACATCCAGACACCTGACAATACCGAGTTTGGCAATCAATGTCGAGTCAGAAGCGAAAAGGTGAAAATGTTTCATTTAGCGGAGATGGCTAAGATCAGGGCTTTACGCTGCAATGAGGGCCGAAATGCAGTGAATAAGTCTATCCGCCGTGACGTCAGAATTAGAAGGGCATAGAAAGCAAAAAACCCCAGCCTTCCGGTCGGGGTTAGTGCTAATTTGATGCCAGGCAGTTGTATGCCGGGCTGTCCTGCCCGTCACCCTGCGGGCAGCCTCCGGCTGTGCAAATCCGTTCCCGACGGATTTGTCCCACTCAGGAGAGTGCTCACCGACAAACAACAGATAAAACAAAAGGCCCAGTCTTTCGACTGAGCCTTTCGTTTTATTTGATGCCTGGCAGTT
>NZ_JACARU010000077.1:0-26608 GCF_013386425.1 Cedecea sp. P7760
AATAATTATTAAATAAGTTAAGAAATAGAAATCCTCGCCAGAAACGAAGCTTATTCTTTTTAACTTATCATTGTTTAATTTTAGATTCATATTATTTTCTATTCTTCGTCGAATGCTAGATAACAGTCATCAACTAATGTCAAAATGATTCCACGAATCGTTAGTTTATCATCAATGCTCATTCGATATGTTTTTTTTAGCTGTTGCATGTTAGCGTAGCATAAATCCGTCATTTGGTCTAAATGATTTACCAAGTCATCGGTAGTATAATTTATCCGTGAGAGATTACTTTCAATATATTCACTACACCATTCATAAAAATTACACCTTAATGATACATACTCTTGTCCAAATAACTCTTCATTTGTTCTTGCTTTAGTAGCAGTAAAACTTAAGCGTTGGATTTTCCTCTCTTTAATATCCTTGCAAACAACTTTTATTTTCTCTTCAAGATTTCGCTGATCGCTAACGTCAAGATTTTCAAATACTTTCCATGAAGGATCAATTGGTTTTAGCTCATTTTGATTTGAGGCTGCTTGCAGAAATATTACTTGCACCATTTCACGACTCACAAACCTGCCAAATTTTCGCCCATCCTGCTGATTTCGGTCAAATAAGCTTTCTAACGCACCAAGAATTATATTTTCGAGGCCATAATGTCGATGATCATAAAACTGACAATCTTTAATACATTTCATAACTACATCATCATAAGTATCATTATCTGACTCAACAATAATAAATGATATAGAAGATAAAAATAAATAAAAATCATCACTATCCCAATTTGATATTATCTTATAATTCCCACCATAAGAAGTGATTATTTTTTTATCTTTATCAGCATAAATTGCATATTGCTTTTCATACTCCTCAATAAATAACAACTTCGCAATTGTTATTTCATCTAGTGTAAGCTTATCTTTTTTAACTAATTTTTTTAATATATTTAGCTTAGTGGTTTTTGTTTGACTCAATGGTAAATTAGGAGCAGCCTTATTTAATATTGAATTTTCAAGTTGCTCATCTGATAACTGTGCATGGCAGAATATTGAAAAATCGATTGTTTTAGAATCATTGAAATGATTTATGTATTGATCTGCAAAAGCTACAATTGTATTCTTTATTGCCTCTGAATTGAAGCTTAAGCCACTTGAATATTTCTTATTCTCTTCTATTTCAAGAGTCGCAATACCATCGTTAACTGTCAGCGTTGCAGAATCCTCAATAAATTCGGTAGCACAGTAACAAGTTTTTTTTCCTAACCTACTTATCAAATCTAAAAGCCGATGAACAGCCCTAACTCGCTGGAATAACAATCCACTTCCAGAAGTTTTTGCTGCCTCTCTATTAATTGTCTGTGTAGTCATGAATTATAAGTCATTAAGAAAATAAAGGTTTTTTATCGTAACATATTCAGTAAAAGGTACAATATTTTAGTCGTAGAGATTTTCAACTGATGTCGTTGTGTAAGTATCCCTGCTAAACGAACCATCCACTCCTACTTTTCTTCCCCCAAAAATAATGCCTATCAACCCCCTCCTCACGCTCAAAAACAAAACCCTGAGAGAGATAAAATGTATTAGCCGGGCTTTCTTTTAGGGCGATCAACCAGATGGGTTTCGCCGAAGCGCTGGCCTGTGCCTTCAGGCCTTTCATCACAATGCTTCCGATTCCTTTCCCCTGAAATTGGTTTTTAATATAGAAGTGATCCAAGTAGAAATATTCAGGGTAGGTTCTGAGCACGTAGAAACCCGCGACTTCGCCACCCAGGGAAAGGATGAAGGTATCACTTTCCTCAAACGTCGAAAGAAAACGATCTCGCGCTCTGGCTGGATCAAACCTGTTCAGCGCTTCCAGGCTGGGCCGCATTGATTCAACGCGTATATCAGCCAGCATCTGCGCATCGTCGGGGGAAGCGGAGTAAACATTCAGATCTGTTAGCGACAAATTAACCAAGAATGCACCTGTTTTTATCAATAACCGACAACAGCTATAGAGAAGAAATAATAAGCGAATAAAAGATATTTTCCCCCTACCATTTTTTGGGAGGCGCATTCCATTTACCCCACCGATTTCCCAGCAAAACCGGCCCGCAAGGTATAATACCCACATGAAGTAAGCAGTTTTCAGCAGTAAGAATAGCTGTAAAGAAGAGAACCAAAAGAAGCGCGATTAAGGCAGGCGGCAACCCGCCCTAACCGCTAATCACAACCAACTACCAACGGAGTTGATCATGACTGAAGAGCATAGTAAGCCAGAGAAGCACATCCCCACAACAACAAGGACTTATACTGTGGGCTACATTCGAGATTCGAAAAAACTCCAGCCCTCACCCGCCATAACGTTAAATGGGTTCTGGCTTGCGGAAGCGGGTTTTGATACGGGCACAAGCGTGGAGGTGCGGGTTCTGCCGGGCTGCCTGATATTAACGGCCAAAGAGCCGCAGCCGCCGGTGGAAGAGCCGGAGATCATGCAGACGCTGCGCAAGGTGTGTAAGCTTTCCGCCCGCAGGCAGAAGCAGGTCAAAGCGTTTATCGAGGACGTTATCGCGCCGAAGCCGCGCGGAGTCTAGCGGATGACGCCAACCCCGGTTTCATCGCCGGGGTTTATCGTCGGGTATAAGCCAAAGCATAAAGCGGGTTGCCCGCGCGGAGAAAGCCTCAGGCTCCATAGCGGTTCCCGTCGTGAGCCAGCTGCCTGCGCCACACGCCCGGCGCGATGCCGTACTGGCGCTTAAAGCTGCGGTTGAAAGACTGCTGCGAGTCAAAACCCAGGGAGATCGCCACGTTCAGGATCGGCTCTTCGGTGTGGCTCAGGCGCTCGGCAGATTTCTTCAGCTTCTGCGCGCGAATGTACTCCCCCAGATTGTAGCCGGTATGCTGCTTGAAGATCCGCTGCAGGTGCCACTTCGAGTACCCTGCCCGTTCGGAAACGGTGTTGATGTCGAGGCGGCTGTCCAGGTGATTATCTATCCAGTTGAGTAAATCATGCATGAAGGCATCGGTGCTCATCGTGTCTCTCCCCTGCGGGTTTGTTAAAAGCATCTTTATCAGTTGCATTTAAAGTTGACCTGCTTTGACAAAAATTGCAAGTTTTATTGTTACATTAAATCCCCGTTACAAATGGGCCTTTTTGCAAGGGCACAAATAGCACATAAAGTGCAACAATTATTCTTGCACTTAGTTCTACGCCTTCCTACAATCGCCGCGATACTGTATTCGTAATTGATACACATTTTGTGCCGATGAGCGACACAAATGGCCTCAGGTCAGCCCGGACAAAGGAAGTGGCGCGGCACCCTCCGCTGCGTCTTGCCCGGCCGACTTCAACTATCGGAATAAGAATAATGAGCCTGCAAAAACATTGGGTTAGCCTTCATCTGCGCGTGTTAGGCCCGGTACTGCTTGCCGCGCTGCTCGCCGGATGCGACCGGGGAGTCGCACAAAACGCCGTGCCGCAGGCACCTGCCGTCAGCGTCGCCGACGTGGTGGTGAAACCCGTCAGCCAGTGGGACAGCTTCAACGGCCGCATCGAGGCGGTGGAAAGCGTTCAGCTCCGCCCCCGCGTCTCCGGCTATATCGACAAAGTGAACTACACCGACGGCCAGGAAGTGAAGAAAGGTGAAGTGCTGTTCACCATCGACGACAGAACCTACCGCGCCGCGCTGGAACAGGCGCAGGCGGCGTTGATGAGAGCCAAAACCCAGGCCAGCCTCGCCCGCAGTGAAGCCAGCCGCACCGACAAACTGATCGGCACCAACGTGATTTCCCGCGAAGAGTGGGAACAGCGCCGCTCTGCGGCCACCCAGGCCGATGCCGATATTCGTGCCGCGCAGGCGGCGGTTGACGCGGCGCAGCTTAACCTCGACTTCACCAAAGTCACCGCCCCGATCGACGGCCGCGCCAGCCGCGCGTTGATCACCAGCGGCAACCTGGTCACGGCGGGCGACAGCGCCAGCGTGCTCACCACCGTGGTGTCTCAGAAGACGGTTTACGCCTACTTCGACGTAGATGAATCCACCTATCTCCACTACCAGAACCTCGCCCGCAGCGGCCAGGGCGCGGCCAGCAACCATCAGGCGCTGCCGGTGGAAATTGGCCTGTCCGGGGAAGAAGGCTACCCGCATCAGGGCAAAGTGGACTTCCTCGATAACCAGCTCACCGCCAGCACCGGCACCATCCGCATGCGCGCCCTGCTGGATAACGCCCAGCGTCAGTTCACGCCGGGGCTGTTCGCCCGCGTTCGCCTGCCGGGCAGCGCGGAGTTCCAGGCCCTGCTGATCAACGACAAGGCGGTGCTGACCGACCAGGACAGAAAATACGTTTACATCGTGGATAAAGACGGCAAGGCACAGCGCCGCGATATCACGCCGGGCCGCCTCGCTTCCGGGCTGCGCATCGTGCAGCAGGGGCTGAACCCTGGCGATAAAGTCATCGTCGACGGGCTGCAAAAAGTGTTTATGCCGGGCATGCCGGTGAACGCTAAACCTGTCGCCATGGCCGCCACCAGCGCTGCCGTTAACTGATCCCCTACCAGAGAATCCGACGCATGGACTTTTCCCGCTTTTTTATCGACAGGCCGATTTTTGCCGCGGTGCTGTCGATTCTGATTTTTATTACGGGGCTTATCGCGATCCCGCTGCTGCCGATCAGTGAATACCCGGACGTCGTGCCGCCAAGCGTGCAGGTCCGGGCGGAATACCCTGGCGCCAACCCGAAAGTGATCGCTGAAACCGTGGCGACGCCGCTGGAAGAAGCGATCAACGGCGTCGAAAACATGATGTACATGAAATCGGTCGCCGGTTCCGACGGCGTGCTGGTGACGACCGTGACCTTCCGTCCTGGCACCGACCCGGATCAGGCACAGGTTCAGGTGCAGAACCGCGTTTCCCAGGCCGAAGCTCGCCTGCCGGAAGACGTTCGCCGCCTCGGCATCACCACCCAGAAACAGTCGCCGACGCTGACCCTGGTGGTGCATCTGTTCTCGCCGAACGGCAAGTACGACTCGCTGTATATGCGTAACTACGCCACGCTGAAGGTGAAAGACGAGCTGGCGCGCCTACCGGGCGTCGGGCAGATCCAGATTTTCGGCTCCGGCGAATACGCCATGCGCGTGTGGTTAGATCCGAACAAAGTGGCGGCGCGTGGCCTGACGGCCTCTGACGTGGTCACCGCGATGCAGGAGCAGAACGTGCAGGTCTCTGCCGGTCAGCTCGGCGCAGAGCCGCTGCCAAAAGCGAGTGATTTCCTGATCTCGATTAACGCCCAGGGCCGCCTGCACAGCGAAGAAGAGTTCGGCAACATCATCCTGAAAACCTCGCCGGACGGCTCGCTGGTTCGCCTGCGCGACGTGGCGCGTATCGAGCTGGGTTCCGGCAGCTACGCCCTGCGCTCCCAGCTGAACAACAAAGATGCGGTCGGGATCGGTATCTTCCAGGCTCCTGGTGCTAACGCTATCGATCTGTCTAACGCCGTGCGCGCCAAGATGGCCGAGCTGTCCACGCGCTTCCCTGAAGACATGAAGTGGGCGGCACCTTACGACCCAACGGTCTTCGTGCGCGACTCCATCCGGGCGGTGGTGCAAACCCTGCTGGAAGCGGTCGTGCTGGTTGTGATGGTCGTTATTTTGTTCCTGCAAACCTGGCGCGCATCGATTATCCCGCTGATTGCCGTCCCGGTTTCGGTGGTGGGGACGTTCAGCATTCTTTACCTGCTTGGCTTCTCGCTTAACACGCTGAGTTTGTTCGGGCTGGTGCTCGCCATCGGCATCGTGGTGGACGACGCCATCGTGGTGGTGGAGAACGTCGAGCGTAACATTGAGGAAGGGCTTGCCCCGCTGCAGGCGGCGCATCAGGCCATGCGTGAGGTGTCCGGGCCGATTATCGCCATCGCCCTGGTGCTGTGCGCGGTGTTCGTGCCGATGGCGTTCCTCTCCGGCGTGACCGGGCAGTTCTACAAGCAGTTCGCGGTGACCATCGCCATTTCGACGGTGATCTCGGCGATTAACTCCCTGACGCTCTCCCCTGCGCTGGCGGCGCTGCTGCTGAAGCCGCACGGCGCGCCGAAGGACATGCCAACCCGGCTGATCGACCGCCTGTTCGGCTGGCTGTTCCGGCCGTTCAACCGCTTCTTCCACCGCAGTTCGGAAGGTTACCAGGGGCTGGTCGGCAAAACGCTTGGCCGCCGTGGCGCGGTGTTCGCGGTGTACGTACTGCTGCTGTGTGCTGCCGGGGTGATGTTCAAAACCGTACCGGGCGGGTTTATTCCTACCCAGGATAAGCTCTACCTGATCGGCGGCGTGAAGATGCCGGAAGGCTCCTCGCTGGAACGCACCGACGCGGTGATCCGCAAAATGAGCGAAATCGGCATGAATACCGAGGGCGTGGATTACGCGGTGGCGTTCCCTGGCCTCAACGCGCTGCAGTTCACCAACACGCCGAATACCGGCACGGTGTTCTTCGGCCTGAAGCCGTTCGGCGAGCGGAAACATACCGCCGCGCAAATTAACGCCGAGATCAACGCCAAAATCTCGCAAATCCAGGAAGGCTTCGGCTTCTCTATTCTGCCGCCGCCAATTCTGGGGCTGGGCCAGGGTTCCGGCTACTCGCTGTATATCCAGGACCGGGCGGGCTTAGGCTACGGGGCGCTGCAAACCGCGGTGAACACCATGTCAGGCGCGATCATGCAGACGCCGGGGATGCACTTCCCGATCTCCACCTACCAGGCGAACGTGCCGCAACTTGATGTGCAGGTAGATCGCGACAAAGCCAAAGCCCAGGGCGTGTCGCTGACCGACCTGTTCGGCACGCTGCAAACCTATTTAGGCTCGTCATACGTGAACGACTTTAACGAGTTTGGCCGTACCTGGCGCGTGATGGCCCAGGCCGACGGGCAGTTCCGCGACAGCATCGAAGACATCGGTAACCTGCGTACCCGCAACAATCAGGGCGAAATGGTGCCGATCGGCAGTATGGTAAAAATCACCACCACCTACGGGCCGGACCCGGTGATCCGCTACAACGGCTATCCTGCGGCGGATCTCATCGGGGATGCGGACCCACGCGTGCTCTCTTCCGCTCAGGCGATGACAAAACTGGCCGCGATGTCCGGCCAGGTGCTGCCGAACGGGATGAACATCGAATGGACGGATCTGAGCTATCAGCAGGCAACCCAGGGCAACACGGCGATGATCGTCTTCCCGGTGGCGGTGCTGCTGGCGTTCCTGGTGCTCGCCGCGCTGTATGAAAGCTGGACGCTGCCGCTGGCGGTGATCCTGATTGTGCCGATGACCATGCTGTCCGCGCTGTTCGGCGTCTGGCTGACCGGCGGCGACAACAACGTGTTCGTGCAGGTCGGGCTGGTGGTGCTGATGGGCCTGGCCTGTAAGAACGCCATCCTGATCGTCGAGTTCGCCCGCGAGCTGGAGATGCAGGGCAAAGGCATTATGGAGTCTGCGCTGGAAGCATGCCGCCTGCGTCTGCGCCCTATCGTGATGACGTCTATCGCCTTTATCGCCGGGACTATTCCGCTGATTCTGGGCCACGGCGCGGGGGCGGAAGTGCGCGGCGTGACCGGGGTGACGGTGTTCTCGGGCATGTTGGGAGTGACGCTGTTTGGTCTGTTCCTGACGCCGGTGTTTTACGTCACGCTGCGTAAGCTCGTTACGCGCGGCAAATCCCAGGCCAAAACTATCGAGGCGTGAGCCAGATAATAAGGGCGGTGTAAAAGCCGCCCGATTAGCCCAACAAAAAACCGCCTTTCAAAGAGGCGGTTTCTTTATTTCTGGGAAAAGGTGATTGCGGGGCTTAGTGGCCTTTTTTGTACAGCGCCTCAAGCTCGGGCACTGGCTGGCAGCCGCTGGTATCGCTCTTTTTCACTTTCTCCAGCGCGCTTGCCACGGTATGGCGAGCCAGCACCGCCAGAGACGCCTCTTCGGCTTCTTCTGCAATCGTTTTGAAGTACCAGCAGGCGTTGGCGCTGACCACGCAGCGGGCAGGCACGTCCGGGCGGGACGCCCAAATCTTTTTGTCTTCAATCACCGACAGGTAAATATCTCGCAGGGTTATCTCTTCGGCCGGGCGGCCAAGATGAATGGAACCGTTGCGCCCCAGCGTCGAGACAATAATGCCGTCGCGCGTGAGGGGAACCATCAGTTTACGGATAAAGCTCGGGTTAGCTTCCAGACCATAGGCCAGGATGGCGCTGGTCGAGCGTTCACCCATTTGCTCCGCCATCGCTACGCTGAGAACCATCTGCAAAGCTGTCGGGAAGCGGTAATCTAACATTTCATTTTCCTGGGTCGCGGTGAATCTTGTTCTTTTTGGCACCGCTAGGTGAATAATCAATGAGCAACAATATAACAAATGTAGCGTTTTTTTTGAAGCAATCTGAGCTTTAGCTGGGAGCCAGCTCAAAATAACCGAAAGCTCAATTTTAATAAGTTACGGAACTAAACTATTCAAAAAAACAAATTCTGTCAGGTCGGTTAATTAATTCAAGTATTTGCCATACTGAATAATAAGTCATGTCACAGAAGATCAAATAGATCGCTTATTCTTGCTCAAATAATTTCTCAATCGAGCGGGTAGGATAAAAAAGCGAATTGTTGTTTTTTCCCACCAGCGGAATAAACCCTAATTTTTGATAAAAGCGCTTCGCATTGTCGTTAATGGCATCGACAAAAATCCCATGAACGCCCACCGCCTGCGAAGCTAAATAAACCACCTTCATCGCATGCGCCACTAGCGTCGAACCCCATTCCTGGCCCTGCAGATCTTTGTGAATCGCCAGCCGCCCCAGCGTCACGCTGGGGACATTGGCATAAGGGATTTTTCGCTTCTGGGTGTTTGACGGCAGCGCCTCTTTTTCAAAGCAACTGCCGGACAAAGTGTAGTAACCCAGCACTTTGGGATTGGCGTCCTTTGTCACAAGAAGATAGCCGCGTAAAAAGCGGCCATTATGCTGCCGGACAAAGTGCTCGGAGAGAAATGCATTCAGAGAAGCTTCACCGCAGTCGAAGCCGCGAAAATCATACGCAGTTTGTTCTGAAAATAATTCAATCATCAGGTCTGCCACGGCTTACTCCATGTCTTTCAGACGCCTTGCTGCACGTTTGAGCCTGTCATCCGGTTCAGGCGGGTTGCTGATAGCATCCATCACAAGGTTCCACGATGCTTCACTGAGCACCAGGCGGCGATGTTGCTCGATCACTTCCGCAGCGCGCGCAGACGCACAGGCAATCATAAACTGAGTGATCGTCTGGTTGGACATTGCCGCAGCCTCTTCGATCATGCTTTTGTCGTCGTCGCTTAATCTAAGATCGATACGCTGTTTTTTTAAAGCTGGCATCCTGTATTTACTCCCGCACTGCCGCAGGTGTCAGCAGTACGATAAAATCAATGAACAACTTAAGGCTAGCCACTTAAATATGTACGGAAATATTCCGTACAATGACGATATGCTCATTGGCGCAAATTTTCAACAACTAATCTCGACCGTCCTCAAATCCTGCCAGATCGTCGCACCTAAAAATCCCGTTATAACGGCCCCACCTTCCCCCAACGGGCCTATACTTATTGGCGACACTTTCCGCACGTTCTGTTCTGCATGCACCGATTTATGCGAGATAACGATATGGAATTAAAGGATTATTACGCCATCATGGGCGTGAAACCGACGGACGAACTCAAAACCATCAAAACCGCTTACCGCCGCCTGGCGCGCAAATATCACCCCGATGTCAGCAAAGAGCCCGACGCAGAAGCCCGCTTTAAGGAAGTGGCGGAAGCCTGGGAAGTGCTGAGCGACGAGCAGCGCCGCGCCGAATACGACCAGATGTGGCAGCACCGCAACGACCCACAGTTTAACCAGCAGTTCCACCAGGGTGGCGAGCAGAGCTACAACGCCCAGGACTTCGAAGATATCTTCTCTTCTATGTTCGGCCAGCAGGCCAGGCAGTCTCGCCAGCCGCACGCCGCACGCGGCCACGATGTAGAGATTGAAGTGGCGGTTTTCCTCGAAGAAACGCTGGCCGAGCACAGCCGCACCATCAGCTACAAGCTGCCGGTCTACAACGTCTTTGGCATCGTCGAGCGGGAAATCCCGAAAACGTTGAACGTGAAAATTCCGGCGGGCGTCGGCGACGGGCAGCGCATCCGGCTCAAAGGCCAGGGCACGCCGGGTGAAAACGGTGGGCCAAACGGTGACCTGTGGCTGGTGATGCACATCGCGCCGCACCCGCTGTTCGACATTGTCGGCCACAATCTGGAAGTTGTGGTGCCGCTGGCGCCGTGGGAAGCCGCGCTGGGCGCCAAAGTCGAGGTTCCAACGCTCAAAGACAGCATTTTGATGACCATTCCAGCGGGCAGCCAGGCCGGGCAGAAGCTGCGTATCAAGGGCAAAGGGCTGGTCAGTAAACAGCATACCGGCGACCTGTTCGCGGTAATTAAAATCGTGATGCCGCCTAAGCCAGACGAAAACGCTGCGGCGCTCTGGCAGCAGCTCGCAGACGCCCAGTCGGCGTTCAATCCGCGCAAAGATTGGGGGAAAAATAATGGCTAACGTCACCGTCACTTTTACCATCACCGAGTTCTGCCTGCACACCGGCATTCAGGCAGAGGAACTCAATGAAATCGTCGGGCTTGGCGTCGTCGAACCTTACGATTTTGAGGTCAAACCGTGGCAGTTTGACGACCACGCGATCAACGTCGCGCAGCGGGCACTGCGGCTAAGACGAGAATTGGCGCTGGACTGGCCGGGCATCGCCGTGGCGCTCACGCTGCTCGAGGAGAACGAACGCCTGAGCCAGGAGAATCGCCTGCTCAGACAGCGGATAGGGCGTTTCATCCGCCATCCATAGGCACATAACCTGGTGGATTATTCAGCAAAATATATCCACCAGCCGTGAATGTCCTGATTCATTTAGGATTATTACCTAAGGCAACTTCCGCTTCGCTGTGCCAGGCTTATTCACGGTCATAAGGACTGATAACGTTTGTTGAGGATATTATGAAAAAAACGATCATCGCTTTATCTGCAATTCTGCTGGCTGCTCCTGTTTTTGCCGCGACCACCACACACGCAACAGATGACACCGTCGCCGCGGCGCACGAAGGCGCTAACACCGCCAAAGAGAAACTGCACCAGGCAGAGAACAAAGGCGAAGAGCTGAAGCTCAAGTCTAAACATACCGTCGAAGGGAAGAGCGACAGCACGGGCAGCAAGATAAGCGAAGGCTCCCAGAAGGCATGGCATAAAACCAAAGAAGGCACCGAGAAAGGTTGGGACGCAACCAAAGAAGGCGCTGAAAAAGGGTGGAATAAAACCAAAGAAGGCGCTTCTGACCTGAAGAAAAAAGTCAGCGAATAATTCGCCTTCTCTGAAGAAAAAGCCGCGAAAGCGGCTTTTTTTATGCCCGCTAGTTATGCAGCGTTACGCTTTCGTCCACGCTCTGACGCCACATGCGTACGCCAGCGGAAGGTGCATCCGGGTCGGCATAACCAAAAGAGATGCCGAACAGCAGGCGATAGTCATCCGGCACGCCCAGAATTTTACGCGTCGCGTCAGCATGGAAGCCCAGCAGCGTTTGCGGAATACCGGCAAAACCGCGTGCCGCAAGAGACAGCAGGAAGCTCTGGCCGTACATACCGATATCTGACGCCACGCGCACGTTGTCGCCAAACGACGGCATAAACAGGAAGGCCACGTGTGGCGCCCCGAAGAAGTTGAAGTTACGCAGGTAGGCTTCGCGGCGTTTCTCTTTATCATCGCGGGCAATGCCTAACGCATCATAATAAACCTTCGCCTGGCGCTGGCTGCGCTCGTAGTAGTCGCCGTGGAAGTCGTCATAGCTGAAGCTGAAGTCCGGCGTTACGTTGCCCGCAATGTCGTTCTCAATCATCATCTTTTGCAGCGCGTCTTTGGTTGCGCCGGAGACAATATGCACGTTCCACGGCTGCGTATTGCAGTTGGACGGGGAATATTGCGCATCCTGCAAAACGGCCTGAATTTGCTCGTCGGTCAGCGGCGTAGACAGAAACGCTCGCGATGAAAAACGCTGGCGCACGGCCTCGTCAAAAGCCAGAACCTGATTGCTCATACCATCCTCTCTGTTTATAACCCGGCAATGTGCCGGAAAGATTTGCTGCCGAGGATGTTAGCGCTGCCGGGCATAGCGAAAAACCGTATAATCCCTTAAAGACTTTTGCGGAAACTGCACAAATGAAAGATCTGAGCCAGATAAACGCCCGCTCGATACGCCTCTTCCTGGCGGTCATCAGCGAAGGCAGTTTTTCCGAAGTGGCCCGGCAGGAAAATCTGTCCCCCTCTTCCGTTTCGCGCACCGTGATTCAGCTCGAGCAGTCTCTGGAGACCCAGTTGCTTTACCGCAATACACGAGCGGTGGCCGCCACCGATGCGGGGAATATCTACGCCGCCGCGTTCCGGGAAATGCTCAGCCAGCTTGAGCAGGCGCAAACCCAGATTGGCGAGCGTCGCCAGCAGCCCGGCGGCGTGTTTCGCTTTAACGCCCCGGTCTCCTTCGGGCTGCGCCACATTGCCCCGTGGATTGCCGAACTCAGCGAGCGCTACCCGGCGTTGCGGCTGGAGCTAAACCTGACCGATAACTACATCGACCCGCTGGCGGACGGCACGGACCTGCTGCTGCGCATTGCCCCGGTGCAGGACAGCTCGCTTCACGGGCGCTTCATTACCCGGCAGCGTGCTTATCTGGTCGCCAGCCCGGCCTATCTCGAACGCTACGGCTTGCCGCAAACGCCGGAAGACCTGCACGGCCACAGGCTGCTGGCCTACCGCGGCCTGATGGGGCTGCAGCGCTGGTACTTTACGCAGGGCGAAGAGAAGCTACAGCTCCTGCCGGAGCCTAAAATCGTTTCCGGCAATGCGGAGATGCTGGTGAAGGCCGCGGAAGACGGCGCGGGTATCGTGCTGTTCCCGGACTGGCAGATAAGCGACTCGCTGCGGACTCAACGGCTGATTCCGTTGATGACGGATTACACCGCGTCTTACAGCGCCACCGATCATTCACTCTATATGCTGTACCCAGGCGGCCGCTTTCCGTCGCTCAACACCCGCACCGTCATCGACTTCTTTATGGGGAAGTTTGGTTCACCGCCCTACTGGCAGGACGTTTAACTTGTTTTGAGTTCTTCGAAAAGCTCAGGGTGTTTATCCAGGGCTTTAAATAAGAGGATTAATGGACGTGGCGGAGCAATACGCCCGGTTTCATAGCGGCTGAAGGCATTTGCGCCCCCGCCAAAAAACTCTGCAGCCTGCGCCTGGTTCAGTTTTAAACGCTTCCGTACCGCCGCGATAAAAGCAGGGTCGACCTCCTGAGCGTTCACTTCACGGTTAAATGCCAGCATACCGGTGAAATACTCTTCACCTTCCCCGTCGGCGAAAACAATTTCGCCGCAATCATGACAATGCAGTCCGGTCACGCCTGGAAACGTCTTTGAATGGCCTTTGTATTCATAATGAATATCACGGGCTTCATGAACGGCATGATTGCCACCGCACACTGGGCATTTCATATCAGGACTCCTTAGTATTTGCTCTGACCATAGAGTGAATAACACTCAGACGGGGGTGGGGCGTTCTCTTCTCCATGAAAATTAACCTATTTGCAAAATATGCAAATAGGTTAATTTCGTTTGGCATGTGTGTAAATTGACCAGATTCAAATCCTCGAGACATCTTCAGAAATGACCGATGCCCGGCAGCGTGGGCGATATTCTGGCGACGCAGGGCGGAGAAGCCCTGATGGGGCAGGCGCTTTCGGAGAGCCTTAGCGTGGCCACGGCTGAAGGCCACACGCTGCCAGGGTTTATTTCTCCAGTAAACCCAGGCGAATAAAGCTTTCGGCGGTGGCGACAATAGCCTCCTCCGGGGAGCGCGGCGCCCAGCCGAGCAGGTTTACCGCTTTCGCGTTGGTCACATTCATGTCCACACCGAGCAGAGTCAGCGACCCTTTCATACCCGGATTTTTGTGCGCCGCCAGGCGCACCATCCAGTCCGGCAGCGCGAGGGTGGAGACTTTGCTGGCGGCTTCACCGAGGTGTTTACGCAGGATTTTTGCCACCTCAACCATCAGCAGACTGTGGCCGGAACTGGCAAGGAAGCGCTCCCCGTTGGCGGCAGGATGCGTCATCGCCAGCCAGTGCAAATCGGCCACGTCGCGCACGTCCACAAAGCAAGAGTTGATGTTCGGGTTGCCCTTTTGCCCGTCCAGCATGTTTTTTACCAGCCGAGTGGAGTGGGAAAAATCAGGCCCCAATACCGGCCCCATCACCGCCACCGGGTTCACCGCCGAAAGCTCAAGCCCGCGCCCCTCTTTTTCGATAAACGCCCATGCCGCTTTTTCAGCCATCGTTTTCGACTTCTGATATGGCCAGACTTTACCGGAGACATCGCTCCAGTCCGTTTCATCGAACGGACGACGGTGGCCTGCGGGATGCCCAACGCCAACGGCACCAAAGGCAGAGGTAAGCACCACGCGCTTAACGCCCGCAAAGCTTGCGGTACGGAGCACTCGCAGGTTGCCGTCCACCGCGGGTTTGATCCAGTCATCGTCGGTGGCGTGGTTGCCAGAAGGCGTCGGGGAAGCGCCGTGCATCACATAGCTACACCCGGCCATAGCATCTGCCCAGCCTTCATCCGCCATTAAATCAGCGACTAAAAAGGAGAGACGATCCCCCGGCTCGCAGCCGCCCTCTTTCAGGTTTTTGAGCACTTCTGCTTTGCGGTCAGCGGAACGCACGGTGGTGCGAACTTCATAGCCTTTCGCCAGCAGCGCGATAATGCAGTGTTGCGCGATAAACCCGGTGCCACCGGTAACCAATACGATGTCTTGCGTCATGCTTTCGTCCTCTGCGGCCTGGCAACCAGGCACAATGCGTTCATTTGCTGCACAGAATAAAGCCCGACCTCTGGATTTTGAATGCTTGAAAGTCCGTTATACTTGCGTGATAGTACGGCAATGCGCACCGATCCATTTTCTGAAATCCTCAAATTTGCCGACGCCGAGTCGCTGGTCACCGGTGGTTTTACCGCGGGTGGCGACTGGGCGCTGCACTTCCCGCCGCCGGACAAAATCAAGTTCTTCGCCATCGTCAAAGGCAGCTGCTGGGTAATACTCGAAGGCCATCCGGCCCCCATTCACTTCAGCACCGGCGATGTCGGCCTGCTGAACGCAAAGCGCGCATTTATTGTTGCCAGTTCACCGGAGATTCAGCCGGTAGATGCCATGAGCGTTTTTAAGGCCGGGGAGCGAAACTATGCGGCCCTGGGGGAAGGAAAGGAGTTTGAGTATATGGGCGGCCACGTGCTGCTGGACCCCAACCGCGGGCAAATGCTTGCGCAGGTGCTGCCGCAGTGGATTCACATTCCGGCGGCGTCGCCACAGGCGGCTTCGTTTCGCTGGCTGCTCGATCGATTGATAGCCGAACGAGAAACGGCCCTGCCCGGCACGCAGCTGGCCTCCGCGCAGCTCTCGCAGCTGCTGTTTATTCAGATCCTCCGTGCCCATTTGCAAACCAGCAGTTCACTTCCGGCAGGTTTGCTGCGAGCGCTGGGAGACGCCCGTCTTGCCCCGGCGCTTCAGCTTATTCATGCTAACCCGGCTCGGAACTGGCGTCTGGAAGAGCTCGCCAAATCCTGCGCCATGTCGCGCACCACATTTGCGCAGTATTTCCGTAACGTATCGGGCATTACGCCGGGGGCTTACCTTACCCAGTGGCGTATGAGGCTGGCTGAAAAAGCGCTGCGCGAGCAGACGGATCACATCGCCATGGTAGCCCAGTCGCTCGGGTACACTTCAGAAAGCGCCTTTAGCAACGCCTTTAAGCGCAAAACCGGGCTGTCGCCCAAAGCATGGCGTAGCGCCGCCCGCAGCACGATCGGTTAGAAACAAAAAACGCCGCACAATGGCGGCGTTTGAGTGGCCGCAAACCTCGCGACCGCGTTGTGTGGTTTATTAGAACCCGTATTTCACGCCAATCATTGCTGACGTGTCATGGTAGCCTTTATCGCCAATTTGCTGCGCGACGCCGCCCCACATATTGAGGTCATGGGAAATCTGCCCCTGCACGCCAAGCTTGAGCTGGCCGATGTTGCGGGCCCCCTCTTCATTGAGCTGCGTACCCCCCATTTTCACACCAAAGTTTTTGCTGTTATGCAGCCAGTCAGCCTCGACATAAGGCTTGAACTCACGCCCTTTGCCGTCGTCCTCTTTCCGGTGACCGCGCAGGTACAGCCGCACGCCCAGACGAGACTGCAGGTTGCCCTGCCCGCTGTCCTGAATGCGAGTGCCGTTAACCTCGGTGTGATCAGGGCTGTGTACGCCCATCCAGGTCAGCTGCGCCTGAGGTTCAAGATAAACTGCCTGGCGCTCGCTTTCGCTAAGCAGCATGTTATAGCCACTTTCCAGCGACGCGGTGAAGCCCCGGCTCTTGTAGTCTTCGTTCGGCAAATCGTCACTGCTTACGCGGTTGTTAAACCAGTTGTACATCACCCAGCCATCGACATAGACGCCTTCGCGGGACACGGCGTTCTGATACCAGGTACCGTATGCGCCGACGCTGTAGCCGTCCATCTCTGACTCAGAGCGATAGCCGGTCAGATTCGAACGTGAGTTGCCGCTAACGTTACCGTAACCGGCCATCAGGCCTGCGCCCCAGCGGTCGGTCTGATTGCTGGTGCCGTGTAAGAACTCGTTCCCCATCTGTGCAACATAGCGGTTAGCGCTGGAGCTTATCTGGCCTTCCCCGGTATGGAAGCGGTTTTGCCCGCCCTCCTGACGCAGCCAGAAAGTGCTGCGGGTCAGACCGCGCTCGTCCAGTGGAGCACGGTATTCGGTGGCCCCTTCACGATCGTCCAGCGTCAGGTTAAATAACGTATTCGCCGCCGCCAGATTCACCAGGTAGCTGCCGACCTCAGGGCGATAAACCCGTACAGGATCTGGCTGCGTTGGCATAATCGGGGTAACCGGGATAACCGGCGGCTCCGGAGGCAGGTTGCTCATAGAGATCAGGTACCAGTTCTGCCCCTTCTGCACCAGGCTGTAGTCCCATGCCCCGGCAACGATACGCCCGGACTGGGTAAACGCGCCCGCCGCGGAGTTCCCGTCAACGGTCACCACTTCAATGCCCTGCTCGGTTTGCGCCCCCTGGCCGCCAACGTTATTGACAGTCAGAACGGTTGAACCAGAAGTGCCACCATGGATAACCAGTTTGTCGGTCAACGAACTGTCGTCCCCCAGCACGGTGTTAACGTTCAGCCGGCTGTCGGCCCCGCCGATATAATCACCGCTAACATTAAGACGGTTGCCGGCAATGTTAGCGTTCCGGGAAAGATTAACGGTGCCGCTGTTATTCAGAGCGCCGTTCACGGTAAAGCTGGCTGCAGCATCGTTGTTCTGCAGCGGGCTGCCAACGGTTAAGCTGCTGCCGGTTTCCAGCGTGGCTGCGCCTATGCTGCCGGTCCCGGAAAGCTCGGTCAGGCTCTTAGCCGTCACGTCGCTGACCAGAGTTCCCGTGACATCCAGGCTCCCTTCCGCCAGCGTAGTGGTGCCTGTGTAGGTGCTGTCGCCGGTCATTGTCAGCGCACCGCTGCCCAGTTTGGTCAGGCTACCGCTGCCGGTTACGCCCTGGCTGATGGTCGTGTTAAATGCCTGGGTATCCAGCGTGCCGCCCGCGCTTTCCAGCGTGATGGCACGTTCTAAATCAAAGCTATTGCTCAACTGCAGCGTACCGCCGTCAAAAGTCAGCAGGCTGGCGGCAGAGCCCAGCGCGCCGTTTTCAGCGACCTGTAAGATACCTTCATACAAAGTCCATGGCGTTGTGGCAGCCGTGGTGTTGTTCAGCACCCAGGTGCTGGCACCCGTTTTATGGAAATGCTCGAAACCTTCATATTGAGCAGTATCGCCAATGCTGGCCGCATCAAACTGGCTGTCCGCCGCTCCGCCCAGGATAAGCGTGTCGTCCCCGGCCGTGGCCTGCACGTTACCCAGCACGTTATAGCCGTCGCGCAGCTCCAGCGAGTTGGTCCCGCCGGTAAACAAAACGGCCTGAGAGCGATTTTGCCCGTCGAAATCCATCCCGCCGCTAAGGGTACCGCTGTTGACGATGGTCATATCGCTACCGCTGATGCCCACCCCGCCAACGCCCACGGCCCCTACGCCGTTATTGCCGCCCGCCGTACCCGGTTCGCCACCATTGCCCCCGGATATCGTGCCGGTATTGACGACGCTACCACCGCCGGAGGTAATGTTGATCCCCGCGCCGCCTGCACCGCCGGCATCACCGCCACCGCCGCCGCCGCGATTGCCCGTCCCGCCCAGAATTGCACCGTTATTGACGACCATGCCACCGGCACCAATCAGGACGCCGCTTCCGCCTTCGCCCCCGCTACCGCCGTGGCTGGCATTGCCACCGCCGCCGCCGCCGGTTCCCCCTAACCCACCGGTGATACTGGCGCCGGTATCGTTGGTCAGCGTACCCTGGCCGTCAATGGACAGGCCGTTACCGCCTTTTGCCCCGGTCCCGCCGTCTGACGTTGGGCTGCTGCCGTTGGCGCCCGCGCCGCCGTTGCCGCCGACAAACGAGCCCTGGTTAGTGACGCTCCCGGCGCCAATAATGGAGACAGCATCACCCCCAGCGCCACCGACACCACCGCCGCCGGCAGAATCATCGCCGCCTTTACCGCCGGTCACTACGCCGGTGGATTCGTTAACAACATCGCCCCCGCCGTTGATTTCAATCCCAATACCGCCCGCACCAGAATCCCCCCCCTGCGAGGTACTTAAATTGCCGCTACCGCCACCGCGATTGCCGAGGCCGCCGGTTACTTCACCGAAGTTACTGACGCTGCCGCCGCCCTCAAGCGAGATCCCGCTGCCGCCTTTACCGCCATCGCCGCCGTCGCCACCGGTGAGATTATCCCCGCTGCTGTTGGAGTTACCGCCGCCGCCTGTCCCGGCGTTGCCGCCCACAATGTGACCGCCTGCGCTGTTAATGACCTTGCCGCTGCCTTTGACGGTGATGCCGCTGCCGCCGTTGCCGCCCGCAGAACCATAACCTACGATGCCGGTTCCCTGGCCGGACTCAACGGCCCCGCCGTTACCGCCGTCGCCGCCGTGGATATTACCGTTGTTAGTGATGGCGCTGGTGCCGCTCAGCAATACGCCGTTTCCGCCCTCTGCAGCTTCACCGCCTTTGCCGCCAAAACCGGTAACATCAGCGTTGTCTTTGGTGTCCGCGTTTGCCGCCAGGCCGCCCGTCGCACCATGCCCGCCGGTGATGGTTCCGTCGTTGGTGATATTGCCGCCCTGTGTCGACATGATGCCGTCGCCTCCGGCCCCACCGGCACCGCCGCTCCCGCCGTGTAATTCTTCGCCCGGTGTGGTTTGGCTGTTAGCCGTTGCGCTCCCGGTATTACCGCCGGTGCCCCCGTCGCCCCCGCTAATGGAGCCACTGTTGCTATAGCTGCCCGACCCGGTAATCAGTACACCCGCCCCGCCTTCACCGCCGTCACCACCGCTGCCGCCGTTACCTGCATCGGCAACATCGGTGGCGTTGCTGCCGCCGTTGCCCCCGCGCCCACCATTACCGCCTTTGATGTCTCCGCCGTTGCTGCTCTGGTTATTGCCGCCGACAACTTCACCCGCTGAACCACCGCCGCCGCCGCCGCCGGCAGAACCGCTGCCGTTGGTGGCCGTGCCGTTAGGCTGCTGGCCTACGCCCCCGGTTGCGGTACCCGGTGGCAACGAATTATCCACGCCATCCACGCTCCCGGCGCCGCCATTTTCCCCCTGGCTACTGCCCTGCCCACGCTCACCGGCCCCCCCGGCACCACCGTTACCGCCGATGCCCGTTGTGGTGTCCATTGTGCCGCCACCGCCACCCTGAGCGCTGTCAGAAACGGTTGAAGGTGCGCCTGTCTGGCCGTCAGCGGCGAGCACATACTGTGGGGCGGTGCTTAACAACGCGGCGCCGATTGCGGTGGCAATCAAATGTCGCTTACCGGGGGTCTGTAATAAATGGGGCATTTCCGTCCTCTTTAACTCTGCGGAGTTATGTTGATTCGAAATATCAGAAACAGGCGCGCAACAATTTATTTAAAATTGCCTTCGGGTTTTAAAAGACGAGCGAAAACAACCATCAAATGAAAGCTGGGTTCATTTAAAAGTCACTCTCGTGTTAAAACAATGTAATTACAAAACACCCAAGCGGCGATAAAATTAACCTTTCACGGCTATTTCTTTCAGAGAAAAAATTCATTTCGGTGGCTAATTTTAACACCATGAAAATAGACTTAAGTGAAATTAAATTGTATTACAATTTGACCTGGCGCATGGAATGAATAATAAGGGGAATTTAGATGAGGATATAAACTGATATCTTCAGACCAAAAACACAACACAACTGATTGTTTTTGTTGGTGTTAAATAAAAACAAAACTTACAGAGATGAAATATTAAAAAACATGGATTTACAGACTAATCCTATTAGGGAATTAACCTTAATTTTATTTTTGAAAGTAAAAAATTAATTTTGTCATTGAAAAAACCACATGAAAAACCCTACTTCAGGTGCAACAAATAAGTCTTCAACAAGCTTAAACAGCATCAATAATCGCTTTCAGATATCACGTAAATGCGTCGCAACACCCCATTTAACCAATTGGATACATTCATCTTCGATATTCATGATGCTATAACTGCAGTTTTGATGACCATATTGTCTGAGATCGTCGGTAATTAAAGCACCTTTCAATTCCCAAATGGCAATCTCCAAAGCATGGCCGTGGCTCACAATAATAACGGTATCCTTCTGGTGATGTATATTTAGCGTTTTCAGGCAAGAAAACAGGCGATGACTCACGTTATTCAGGCTTTCACCCTGAGAACTAACCCGCAGAGGATCGCCCGATAGCAGGGCATCAAATAACTCAGGATGCTGTTTTTGCGCCTCCATCGCATTTATCCCCTGAAGCCGCCCAAAATCACGTTCTTGTAAACGTTCATCCACGCTTATCCGGCTGCCTAATTTGCTAGCCAGCACATTCGCTGTGCCCTGTGCACGCAGGGCTGGTGACGTGTAAATATGCGCGACGGTTAAATCGGCCAACGCGGCAGCCAGCGCAAAGCTTTGCCGGAGCCCCCGCGCCGTGAGTTGGCTGTCCAGCCTTCCCTGAATAATGCCTTGTTGATTCCCCTCACTTTCGCCATGCCGTACCAGAATTACCCGCATGCTCTTTCCTTTGTTGAAAATTTAATTTAGCATTTACTAAATTTAGAAAAATCTAAAATAAGGTACGATGAAACCAGACCTTTCTCAGCTTCAGTCCAGCGCGGATGAAGCAGCAAAACTACTGAAAGCCATGAGCAACCCGCGGCGTTTGCTGATTCTGTGCCTGCTGCTCGACTCCCCCGGCACCAGCGCCGGAGAACTGGCCGCCGCCGCAGGGTTAAGCCCGTCGGCAACGTCTCAACACCTGGCGAAAATGAAGGATGAAGGACTCATTGAGCACCAGCGTAACGCCCAGCGAGTGCTCTATTTCATCAAAGATAGCTCAGTGCGCGAGGTGATCGCGACGCTGAAAGCCATTTATTGCCCTTAAGGAACATCATGACCATACCAGCCATCACGGCAGAAGAAGCGAAAAAGCTCATTGCCAGCGGAGCAGCGCTGATAGACATCCGCGAGCCGGATGAACATGCCCGCGAAAACATTCCTGAAGCGCATCTGTTGCCGCTCTCGGCGATTGAAAACGGCGCCCGACTGGGGCCACTGGACCCGCACGATGTGGTGATTTTCCACTGCCAGTCCGGGATGCGCTCCTCTCAGCATGCTCAAAAACTGGCTAAGCTTGCCGAACCGGCTCAGGTCATGTTGCTGGAAGGCGGGCTTGAGGCGTGGAAAAAAGGCGGGCAGGAAGTTCTGGCGGATAAAAGCCAGCCCATGCCCATCATGCGGCAGGTGCAGATCGTCGCAGGTTCGTTGATCCTGCTCGGTGTCGTACTGGGATACGCCATCAATCAAGGTTTTTTCCTGATTTCAGGCTTTGTGGGCGCAGGTTTACTGTTTGCCGGGATCAGCGGATTTTGCGGCATGGCGCGTTTACTCGCCTGGCTGCCGTGGAACCGCAGCTAGCGTATCCTGCTTTATCCACCTCGATTTCTGATCTATGGTTATCTGGCGGCATAACCGCATTAAATTCCCTTAGCATTCAGAGGTTTTTCTATGTTTAAACCAGGTGATGTGGTTCAGCCAAACCAGGGCGGCCCTAAGCTGCAGGTCGTCGAGGTTCAGGGAGAGGATTTGATTTGCGTCCCGGCCTCAACCTTAGGCGCGGATAAACTGACGCTGAAAGCGGATTCTGTCTCGCTGTACAAGGAAGAAGGCGATTTCGGCGTTTGCTGAGCCATAAAAAAACGGCGTGAGGTTAATCACGCCGTTCTTATCAATAAAAGTGCCCCTATCCTTGTCGTCGCCATTCATAAACAACCGGGCACGGCGGCAATCCAGGCCAGCAATCAGTAGCCCTTCTCATAACCCGCAAAGAAACATCGAACCGCAACGTCCGCGTTGACCTCTTTCAGGAAGTCAGCCACCGACTCTTTATCCAGCTGATAGCGACGAGTCAGCACCCCGGCTTCCCAGGCTGCGCGCTGACGATCGCCGGTTTGCTCGGCCATATGGTGAGCAAAACCCAGCACGAAGCCGCGCTTGTAATCAGAACAAAAACGCTCAACGTTGACCGCGCTGTCGGCCTGCCGGGCTTTCATTCCGGCCATCAGGCCCTTACCAAAATGGTTATCCATCAGCGACTCCTCATCACTCGCTATATAAATAATTATATAACGATTTTAAACGTGATGGGTATCCCTAAAACCCAGGGTTTTTGGGGGATTCTGTGCTTTTGGGCACGATTAATTCATCTCGTTGATAATAAATAGAAAAATAAAAAAGAGACCACAAAATCAGGAAATGCCAGCGGCAAAGTGTGTTTCATCGCACTTTATCGACAAAAACCCTATAAATAAAAATTTTTAGCTAATTGATGAAATCAATCCAGTAACATACCCTACGCAGGATAAATTACATGATTCATAACACTGCCAATTAGCCATAAAAGCAGCTCAACACACTGCTTTTAAATCGGAGTCAACATTATGTTTTCCCGTGAGTCACGCTTACGCCATGCAGCCGCAGATATTTTTGCGATGGTAGTGTATTGCTCGGTCGTGAACATGATGATTGAGATCTTCCTCTCAGGCATGACTTTCGAACAGTCACTCTCTTCTCGCCTGGTCGCCGTGCCGGTTAATATTCTTATCGCCTGGCCATACGGCTTCTACCGCGATGCCTTTATGCGTGCGGCTCGTCGTATCACCCCGGCAAGCTGGGCGAAAAACCTGGCTGACGTGCTGGCCTACGTAACCTTCCAGTCCCCGGTCTATGTGGTGATTTTATGGAGCGTAGGCGCGGACTGGCACCAGATTGTGGCTGCCGTGACGTCGAACCTGCTGGTGTCGATGATGATGGGTGCCGCTTACGGCTACTTCCTGGATTTTTGCCGCCGCCTGTTTCGCGTCAGCGGCCAGATAGGCGTGAAGGCGGGAGCCTGAGTCCCGGTTTGCAAGGGCGACTGGCCTGAAAGCCAGTCGTTCACTTATTCAGTCTCGCCAAATAACCCTGCCAGATACCTTTCCAGCGCAATACGGGAGCTGAAACCGTGCGGAATGCCATAGTGTTCGTGCGTTTCACCGGCCAGATAGAGCGGGAACTGCTGATAATGATCGCAGGTCTTCATTTCTGAAGCCGGATCGGCCAGCGACTGGCTACGCTCTCTCAGGGTAGGATGAATAATCAGGGCGGTGCGCCCCATGCGTGCTTCGCGGTTCACATACACGTAATTCTCGCCACGACGATAGCCGTAGGTTTTTGCTGTTACCACATCCATGGTAAAACCCGATTTCTCAAGAACTCGGGCCACCTCGTCCGGTCGTAAATACATAGATTTTCCTCGTCATCATTTACTGCATCGCAACCATACATTAAGCAGCATCGGCAACGCTTTCGGAATTGTCCAGAAAGCCCGGCAATAGCCGTGAGCCGCCCCATAACTAAAATCCATGGTCTACACTTAGCCTTACATATTAGAAAGGGAGACAACAATGGCTAGCCGAGCAAACAGAAATAACGTTGACGATCAGGTAGACGAAATCAATAACGATGTCAGCCAGCTTGCGGATACGCTGGAAGATGTACTGAAGTCCTTCGGTAGCGATGCGAAAGATGAAGTTGATGCCGCACGTAAAAAAGCCGAAGCCCTTCTGAAAGAGACCCGTGCGCGTATTAACGGCAACCAGGGTCGCGTTAAGCAGGCCGCACGTGATGCCGTAGGCTGCGCCGATTCCTATGTCCGTGACAAACCCTGGCAGAGCGTGGGTATTGGCGCGGCGGTGGGTATTTTCCTTGGGGCTTTGCTGGTGTCACGCCGCTAACCCCTGAGTGTTTAACAGTCGATAAATGAGACTAAATGCGTGTTACAACCCCGGTGCTTTTCGCCGGGGTTTTTACGTTATGGCCAGCCGCAGCCGTAACGCATAGCGCTGTGCAAGTTCATACGAGCTGATGTTGGTAAAGCTCAGCAGTAAACCGCCCCGCCCGGCATGTTCTATTCGCCAGCGGCTAAGCGCCTGAACCGCAAGCCCCGCGGCTCTCGCTTTGCCTTCCACGGCCAGGTCATCACCTTCAACTTCCATCACCATCTGAATGCCGCCTTCCTGCGGCACAACCGCAAACCCTTGCGCACGCAGCGCCTCCTCGAGCCATAGCCGACGCTCGGCGTAGCACTGACGCATTTTTTTTAGGTGCCGCCAGAAATGCCCCTCCCGCAAGAAATCAGCAATGGCCTGCTGGATAAGGACTGGTGCAGTACAAGGCTGCCTGCGAGCCTGCCGCTGAAAATCTTCCACCGCATGGGGAGGTACCACCAGCCATGCCACACGGAGCGCGGGAAACATCGACTTGCTGAAAGTCCCCGCGTAAATAACGCGCTGCGGGCTGTCCAGGCTTTTGAGCGGCGGCAGCGGTTTACCGTGGTAGCGAAATTCGCTGTCGTAGTCATCCTCAATAATCCAGCTCTGCTCGCGGCTGGCCCATTCCAATAAAGCGTGTCGGCGTGGCAGAGAGAGCGCAACGCCCGATGGGCTTTGGTGTGCGGGCGTCAAAAGCGCAAAACGGGCATCGGAAAAGTGGCGTAAACCGTAATCCACCTGCATCCCTTCACCATCGACAGGGATAGCACGGACCTGCATTCCAGCCTTCGCAAAGTCGGGGCGGACGAAGCGGTAGCCCGGATCTTCCAGCCAGATGCCATCCCCCGGTCGCGCAAGCGTAGAGAGCACCAGGGCTAATCCAGCCTGGAAGCCTGAGGTGACAAAAATTTGCTCCGGCTGGCAGTCGATGCTGCGTGAAAAGCGCAGGTAATCTGCAATCGCCTGCTTAAGTGAGGCTTCACCGCCGGGTTCAGGAAGCATCAGGTCAAAGCGAGTTTGCTGGCGCAGGCGCCGCCCCATAAGCCTTGCCCAAATGGCACGGGGGAAAAGATCCAGCGCCGGAAGCCCCATCTGGAAAGGTCTGGGTGCGCCCTGCGGCCTGGCGGCTGAGACGTTTTCGCCTCCGCCATCGCTTTTCACCGACGGGCTAACGAAGGTGCCGGCTTGCCCGCGTCGCTCCAGCCAGCCCTGGGCAACCAGGTCGCCATACGCATTTTCAACCGTGGCTCTGGCAACGCCCAGCTCCAGCGCCAAAGTCCGGCTGGAAGGCAGGCGGCTTCCCGCGGTCAGCTCGCCGCTGTTTATCGCCTGCTTTAGCTGGCGCGCAATCTGCTGATAGCGCGGCTGAGTGTGGTGAGATGCAACAACCGGCGGGACTGGCTTCTGTTTCATGGTCTGGTTTTTTAGTTAACTTATGGCTCTCTTTGATAGTCCATTATAGTGGTAAATTTGCCTCACACCAACCTGAGGAGCCACACCATGATCGAATTACGTCAGCCTTACTATGAACTTTCCCCCAACGTGATCAAACCGATGCGGCAGGCGCTGCAGGGCCTGGAAAACGGCCCGCTAAGCAACGAGCTGATCGAGCTGGTTTTCCTGCGCGTTTCGCAGATTAATGGCTGCGCCTACTGCCTGGAGATGCATTCTAAAGCGCTGCGTAAATCCGGCGTTGAGCAGGTGAAGCTGGATTCACTGGCGGGCTGGAAGGTAAGCCATCAGTTTACGGAGAAAGAGCGTGCGGCTCTGGCCTGGGCAGAAGCCATTACCCTGATTGCCGACAGCAACGCCGAAGACGATGTTTATCAGCCGCTGCTGCAATTTTTCAGCGCCGAGGAGATTGTCGATTTGACGCTGGCGGCCAGCATGATGAATGCGTTTAACCGCGTTGCGGTTGGGATGCGGCAATAAGCGGGTATAGTCTCTTCGTCACAAATACTCGCGATTATGTATGGTCGGTGAATATTCCGTTCACTTCCAGTCCTGTTTCATCTGTCACCACTGCACCGGTGAACGTCTCGGG
>NZ_JACARU010000078.1:0-68243 GCF_013386425.1 Cedecea sp. P7760
TGAAGCTGACCGATAAGCCGGGTTCTGTCGTGGACAGTCATTCATCTAGGCCAGCAATCGCTCACTGGCTCAAGCAGCCTACCCGGGTTCAGTACGGGCCGTACCATGTGAACCCCTATTTGGCCTTGCTCCGGGTGGAGTTTACCGTGCCACGGACTGTTACCAGCCGCGCGGTGCGCTCTTACCGCACCCTTTCACCCTTACCTGATCCCGCTTGCGCGGGCCATCGGCGGTTTGCTCTCTGTTGCACTGGTCGTGGGTTTCCCCCCCAGGCGTTACCTGGCACCCTGCCCTATGGAGCCCGGACTTTCCTCCCCTCCGTCCGTCTCCCCCGAAGAGGACGACGACGAAGCGGCGACTGTCTGGTCAGCTTCGGCGCGCAGTATAGAGGGTTTCACCCTCCCTGTCACGCGGGCCCGCCAGAAACGAAAAGCTAGTCGCCGACAAGCACAACATCAATACCGCTTTTACGCAGCGCGCTCAGGCTTTCCGCCGGAATACCTTTATCGGTAATCACCCGGTGAATACGCTGGGTATCGATGATTTTATGCAGGCTGGAGCGGTTAAATTTGCTGGAATCCGTGACCACAATAATCCGTTCGGCGACTTCACACATTTTACGGTTAAGCCGGGCCTCGTCCTCGTTATGGGTGCTCACGCCGCGCTCTGGATCGATGGCATCCACGCCGAGGAAAAGCATATCGAAATGGAAGTTTTGCAGCGACTGTTCAGCGCTATCGCCGTAAAACGACAGCGACTGACGGCGCAGGTGCCCGCCGGTCATCAGCACCTCGACGCCTTCCGCTTCCAGCAGCGCGTTAGCCACGTTGATGCCGTTGGTCATCGCAATCACTTCTTTATGCTGGCGCATAAGACGGGCGATTTCATACGTCGTGGTGCCGGAGTCCAGAATCACCTTGTCACCGGGATTAATAAGATCGGCTGCGACCCGTGCAATGCTGCGCTTCAGTGACTTATTCAGCGAGCTTTTATCCTCCACCGAAGGTTCAGCCACCGCGCTGCCGGGTTCACAAATCAGCGCCCCACCGTAGGCACGAACGGCAATGCCTTGCTTCTCCAGGAAAGCGAGATCGTTGCGAATAGTGACGGTAGAGACGCCAAAAAAAGAAGATAAATCATTAACCTGTACGCTTCCCTGCTGGCGAAGGCGTTGAATAATTTGCTCGCGTCTTTCGCTGGTACCCGGAATACGTTTGTCCGTTGCGGTATCGCTGTTGCTCATAGGGTAACCTTTCAATATATCTTTCGTTTCATTTCTATTTGCCTATTAACACCTTTCTTTTAGCAGAAAGCAACCCCCAGGAATCTGCGCTCAAACGGCGCTTTTCGCCCTCCGCCACCTTTCATTATGTTTCTTTTGCGAAACAGATCTCAATTCCAGTATCTTTCTTTTTATTCTCAAACGCCATTCAGGCACGATTAAATGAAATGAATCGAAAGAAAATGTTTTAACCCATCGCCGTGGAGAGGAAAGTGAAACAGTTGACCGAATTTGTCGCTAGCCATAAACGGAACAACCAATGCGGGATCTTTGCCGTATGTTCTGCACATCCGCTGGTGCTTGAGGCGGCTATGCGCCATGCCCGTGAGGCCGGAACCAGCCTGCTTATCGAAGCTACTTCTAACCAGGTCGATCAGTACGGCGGCTATACGGGGATGACGCCGGCGGACTTCTGCGGCTTCGTCTACCAACTGGCCGAACAGCATCGCTTCCCCCACGCTAACCTGATTCTCGGCGGCGATCACCTTGGCCCAAACCGCTGGCAAACCCGGCCTGCAGAAGAGGCGATGTCTCATGCCGAAGAGCTGATTCGCAGCTATGTGGCCGCAGGTTTCAAGAAAATACACCTCGACTGCAGCATGTCCTGCGCGGGCGACCCGGTACCGCTCACTGACGATATCGTTGCCGCACGCGCGGCGAGGTTAGCTGCCATTGCCGAACAAACCTGCATCGACCACTTTGGTCAAGCCGACCTGGTATACATCATCGGCACAGAGGTGCCGGTTCCCGGCGGTGCGCACGAAACCCTTGCCGAGCTGGCCGTCACCACGCCACAGGCGGCCAATGCCACGCTGGAAGCGCATCGCAACGCCTTCTCTGAACAAGGCCTCAGCGCTATCTGGCCCCGAATTATTGGCCTTGTTGTTCAGCCGGGCGTCGAGTTTGACCACACCCGGGTGATTGACTACCAGCCGGAAAAATCTCGCGCGTTAAGCAAAATGATCGAAGCGTCACAGACCATGGTGTTTGAAGCGCACTCGACGGATTACCAGACAACGCAGGCGCTACGCCAGCTGGTAGAGGACCACTTTGCAATACTGAAAGTAGGCCCGGCGCTGACCTTCGCCCTGCGTGAAGCGCTTTTCTCGCTGTCGGCCATCGAACGAGAACTGCTTCCGGCCCACAAATGTTCCGGGCTAAGGGACGTGCTGGAAAGCGTGATGCTCGACCATCCGGAACACTGGCAGCAGCACTATCACGGCAATGGAGATGCGCTGCGTCTGGCGCGCGGCTACAGCTACTCGGATCGGGTGCGCTATTACTGGCCGGATCGCGACATCGACGACGCTTACGATGTGCTGGTCAAAAACCTGGCCCATGAACCCCTTCCGCTGCCGTTAATCAGCCAGTATCTGCCGCTTCAGTACGCCAGAGTGCGCGAAGCACAGCTGGCCGCCAGCCCTCACGAGCTGATTATCGACCATATTCAGGATGTGCTGCGTCAGTATCACGCGGCCTGTCACGGTGAGCCATCTTCTCATTAACACAATGATAATAAGGGAAATAACATGCCAAATATTGTCTTAAGCCGCATTGATGAGCGCCTTATCCACGGCCAGGTTGGCGTGCAGTGGGTCGGATTTTCCGGCGCTAACCTGGTGCTGGTCGCCAATGATGAGGTAGCGGAAGACCCTATACAGCAAAACCTGATGGAGATGGTGCTGGCGGAAGGGATCGCCGTGCGTTTCTGGCCGCTGCAAAAAGTCATCGACAACATCCACCGCGCGGCCGACCGCCAGAAGATCCTGCTGGTCTGCAAAAACCCTCAGGACTTCCTCACCCTGGTGAACGGCAGCGTGCCGGTAAAACGCATCAACGTTGGCAACATGCACTATGTCGAAGGTAAGAAGCAGGTCGCCAAAACCGTGTCGGTCGACGAACAGGACATTGCCGCCTTCTCCGGGCTGAAACAGGCCGGCGTAGAGTGTTTTGTCCAGGGCGTGCCGACGGAATCAGCTCAGGATCTTTATAAACTTCTCTGAGGTATTTGCTATGGAAATCAGCTTACTGCAAGCGATAGCGCTGGGCCTGCTGGCCTTTATTGCCGGTCTGGACATGTTCAACGGCCTGACCCATATGCACCGCCCCGTTGTCCTTGGCCCGCTGGTTGGCCTCATTCTCGGCGATCTCCACACCGGCATTCTCACCGGCGGCACGCTGGAGCTGGTGTGGATGGGTCTGGCCCCCCTCGCCGGAGCCCAGCCGCCGAACGTGATTATCGGCACCATCGTCGGCACCGCTTTCGCGATCGGCACCGGCGTGAAGCCAGAAGTTGCCGTCGGGGTCGCGGTGCCTTTCGCGGTTGCGGTACAGATGGGCATCACCTTCCTGTTCTCCGTGATGTCCGGCGTGATGGCACGAGCCGACCGCATGGCGGCTAACGCCGATACCAGAGGCATCGAACGCATCAACTATCTGGCGATGCTCACGCTCGGTATCTTCTATTTTCTGTGCGCTTTCTTGCCGATTTACTTCGGCGCCGACCATGCCAAAACGGCCATTGATATGCTGCCCGCGCGGCTCATCGACGGACTTGGCGTTGCCGGGGGCATCATGCCGGCTATCGGTTTTGCCGTCCTGCTGAAAATCATGATGAAAAACGTCTACATCCCCTACTTCATTATCGGCTTTGTGGGCGCGGCCTGGCTGAAGCTGCCGGTGCTGGCGATTGCTGCCGCAGCGCTGGCGCTGGCGCTGATGGATTTACTGCGCAAAGACCCAACTCCGCCGCAACCCGCTCGCGCTAAGCAAGAGGAATTCGAAGATGGCATCTGATACCCAAACGCTTTCTCAGGCCGCAGAGCCTGAAACCGTCATCACCAACGGTAACGACAATATCTATGAAGATCAGAATATTGGAGCGGAACTAACGCGGAAAGACATTAACCGCGTAGCGTGGCGCTCAATGCTGCTGCAGGCCTCGTTTAACTACGAGCGCATGCAGGCCTGCGGCTGGCTGTATGGCCTGCTGCCCGCCCTGAAAAAGATCCACACCAACAAACGCGATCTGGCACGGGCCATGCAGGGGCATATGGGGTTCTTCAATACCCACCCGTTCCTGGTCACCTTTGTTATCGGCATTATTCTGGCAATGGAACGCTCAAAGCAGGACGTGAACAGCATTCAGAGCACAAAAATCGCCGTTGGCGCGCCGCTTGGCGGCATCGGGGATGCAATGTTCTGGCTGACGCTGCTGCCGATATGCGGTGGCATAGGCGCCAGCCTGGCGCTGCAGGGCTCCATCCTCGGCGCTATCGTGTTTATCGTGCTGTTCAACGTGGTGCATTTGGGCCTGCGTTTTGGGCTGGCGCACTATGCTTATCGAATGGGGGTTGCGGCTATTCCGCTGATTAAGGCGAACACCCGCAAGGTAGGGCACGCCGCCTCCATCGTCGGGATGACGGTCATCGGTGCCCTCGTTGCAACCTATGTCCGGCTATCTACTACGCTCGAAATTACCGCCGGTGATGCGGTGGTTAAACTGCAGTCTGACGTCATCGATAAGCTGATGCCGGCGTTTCTTCCGCTGGTTTATACCCTGGCGATGTACGCCCTGGTGCGCCGCGGCTGGAGCCCTCTACGCCTGATTTGTATTACCGTCGTTTTGGCCGTTGTTGGGAAGTTTCTTCACTTCTTATAGTCAGGAGAAAAGCAGATGTTAAGCATCATTTTGAGCGGCCATGGAGGCTTTGCCAGCGGCCTGGAGCAGGCGATGAAACAGATCCTCGGCGAGCAGCCGCAGATTATCGCCATCGACTTCCCGGAAACCTCCTCCACGGCGAGGCTTACTGAACAATTTCAAGCGGCTATAGGCCAGCTTGATGAACGCGAAGGGCTGGTCTTTCTCACGGACCTTTTAGGAGGAACGCCGTTCAGGGTCGCCTCAACGCTGGCGCTCGAGAAACCAGAACGCGAGGTAGTCACGGGCATCAACCTCCAGCTGCTGCTTGAAATGGTGCTGGAGCGAGAAGGCTTAAACAGCTGCGAGTTTCGCCAGATGGCGCTGGAGTGCGGCCATCGTGGCCTGACAAGCCTGGTCGACGAGATGGCTCGCCACCGAGCCACGGAAGCCAGCGAAGAAGGTATCTGAAGCAAATGACCGGGTAGCCCCTCTCCAGTTTCGCCCCCCGTTTAATGAAAGCGGCCTCCTCTGCTGCTTTCATTATGCATCACTTTGGCCTGCGGCCTGCTCCGCCGCAGACCTTTCCTTTTCTTTTCCACAACGCTTTAACATCAAAAAATATCTTTTTAAATCATTTAATTAAGATAAAAATGACGATCTGCGCCGTGGTTTTCGTTTTATTTCTTTTATACATATTGATCTTATCAAAACCTTTCTATACATTTCCTTTAAGCACTAACAACCTTTAAATGAAATAAAACGAAAGGTCGCCATGCGATCCAGCATGACACCTGACTCTGCAATGCTAAGGACTTAGTCATGAGTGAAACCTCCGCTGCCGCAGGCCGCAGCACTTCCACCTGGACCGAAAGAGAGATTCGCCAACAGCCAGCCAGCTGGATCCGCTCGCTACAGCAGATCGATCGAACTCGCGATCGCATCACCGCCTTCCTGTCTCCACTGCTCGCCGACGATAAGCTGAAAATTATTCTTACCGGCGCGGGAACCTCGGCCTTTATCGGCGACATCATTGCGCCCTGGCTTTCTCGCCACACCGGCAAACAGTTCGTTGCCGTCCCGACCACCGACCTGGTGACAAATCCACTGGACTATCTCACCCCGGAACAGCCAACGTTGCTGGTATCCTTCGCCCGCTCCGGCAACAGCCCGGAGAGTGTGGCAGCGGTGGATCTTGCCAATCAGCTCGTTAAATCCTGCCATCATCTGACCATCACCTGTAACGAAGGCGGCAGCCTCTATCGCAGCGCGCTGGAAGACAGCCGTTCATTGCCGCTGCTCATGCCGGCGGAAACCCACGATCGCGGCTTTGCCATGACGAGCAGCATCACCACCATGATGGCAAGCTGCCTTGCGGTCTTCGCGCCGGAGATAATCAACACCCGATCGTTCCAGGACGTGGCGCACCGCTGCGCGCAGATAATTCATTCTCAGGGGGACTTCAGCGAGAGCCCATTTGGTGCCCTTCCCTACAAGCGCGTGGTCTACCTTGGCAGCGGTGGCCTGCAGGGCGTGGCACGGGAAGCCTCGCTCAAGGTGCTGGAACTCACGGCGGGCAAGCTGGCGGCGTTTTACGACACGCCGACCGGCTTCAGGCATGGCCCCAAATCCCTGGTGAATAACGAAACGCTGGCGATCGTGCTGGTTTCCAGCGATCCGTACACCCGTCAGTACGATCTGGATCTGCTGGCAGAGCTGCGACGAGACAGCCTGGCAATGCAGACGATCGCCATTTCGGCAGCAACCAGCCCGGAAATCGAAGCTGGCCCGCACATTCTGCTGCCCGAGGCCGACCGCACGTTCCTCGACGTTGAGCAGGCGTTCTGCTTCCTGATGTATGCGCAGATTTTCGCACTCACCTCGTCCGTTAAAGCAGGTATTACGCCAGACACACCTTCCACCAGCGGCACGGTAAACCGCGTGGTAAAAGGCGTCGTCATTCATCCCTGGAAAGGCTGAGAGGTTCATCATGAGCATTATTTCGACGAAGTATCTGCTTCAGGACGCACAGGCCAGAGGCTATGCGGTACCGGCTTTTAATATCCACAATGCCGAAACCATCCAGGCGATCCTTGAAGTCTGCAAAGAGATGCATTCCCCGGTGATCCTTGCCGGTACGCCCGGAACGTTTAAACACATTGCTTTTGAAGAGATTTACGCCCTGTGCCATGCCTATTCAGAAAGCTACGGCATGCCGCTGGCTCTGCATCTTGATCACCATGAAAGCCTCGCAGATATCAGCCGCAAAGTTAACGCTGGCGTGCGCAGCGCCATGATTGACGGCAGCCACTTCCCGTTTGCAGAAAACGTGCAGCTGGTGAGATCGGTGGTCGACTTTTGCCACCGTAACGACTGCAGCGTCGAGGCCGAACTGGGCCGTCTCGGCGGCGTGGAGGACGACATGGACGTGGACGAGGAGAGCGCTTTCCTCACCGATCCGCAAGAAGCGCGCCGCTTTGTTGAACTCACCGGCGTCGACAGCCTGGCGGTCGCCATCGGTACTGCTCACGGGCTGTATACCAAACGCCCGAAAATAGACTTCAAACGGCTGGGCGAAATCCGCGAAGTCGTCAGCGTGCCGCTGGTGCTCCACGGCGCCAGCGACGTCCCGGACGAGTTTGTGCGTCGCGCCATCGAGCTTGGCGTCTGCAAAGTAAACGTGGCAACGGAACTAAAAATCGCCTTCGCCGCCGCGGTGAAAAGATGGTTTGGAGACAACCCGGAAGGCAACGATCCGCGTTATTACATGCGCGTCGGCATGGATGCGATGAAAGAGGTTGTGCGCAGCAAAGTCGCGGTATGTGGATCGGCTAATAAATTGCTGCCGGAATCAGAAGCAGCCCTGTAACTCACTCCCGTAAGGACCTCTGATGAAGACAATAATAAAAAGCTCTCTACTGATGATGTTGCTAAGTCACGTGGCGATGGCCGCACAGTACCAGTTGGAAAACGATAACCTTGCCGTCTCTTTCGACGATTCAGGTTCGGCAGCGGTGATTAAAGACCGGCTTTCCGACCATAAACTGGCGCCCATCGAGCTGTTTTTCCTGACGCTACCGGATGAAAAGGTTCTCCATACCGCCGACTTTAAAATCAAAAACGTCAGCAAAACCGCAGACGCCATTCGGATTGATTACGAACGGGACGACTTCTCGGTCAACGTGACCCTGAAGCTGCTTAAGGGGAAATATGCGGCGGTGGACTATACGTTCCAGGCAAAAGGCCAGCCTCGCGATGTCGCAAAAATTACCTTCTTCCCGACCAAAGGCCAGGCTCAGGCACCTTATGTTAACGGTGCCATTAACAGCTCCCCGATCGTCGCGGACAGCTTCTATATGCTGCCGCAAAAGCCGATTGTGAATACCTACGCTTACGAAACCACCACCAACCTGAACGTCGGACTCAAAACGCCGATTAAAACCGACGCGCCGGTGACCTATACGGTCTACTTCGGAACGTTTGAAGCAACCGACCAGCTCCGCCGCAGCTTTAACCAGTTTATCAACGCCATGCGTCCACGCCCTTATCAGCCCTATCTGCATTACAACAGCTGGATGGACATCGGTTTCTTTACGCCCTACACCGAAAAAGACGTGCTGACGCGCATGGATGAATACGCCAGCGAGCTGATAAGCAAGCGGGGCGTGAAGCTCGACGGCTTCCTGCTGGATGATGGCTGGGATGATTTAACCGGAAAATGGCTGTTTGGCCCGGCGTTTAAGCACGGCTTTGGTGCCATCAAAGAAAAAGCCGACAGCCTGCATACTTCAGTCGGCCTGTGGCTCTCGCCGTGGGGGGGCTACAACAAACCGCGCGACGTGCGCGTTTCACACGCCAAAGAGAACGGTTTTGAAACCGTGGACGGCAAGTTTGCACTCTCAGGCCCAAACTATTTCCGCAATTTTAATCAGCAAATCATCGGGCTTATTAAAAACGAACATATCACTTCGTTTAAGCTCGACGGCATGGGCAACGCGAACTCCTATATCAAAGGCAGCCCGTACGCCTCGGACTTTGATGCCTCCATCGAGTTAATCAGGAACATGCGGGCCGCCAACAAAGACCTGTTTATCAACCTGACCACCGGCACCGACGCCAGCCCGTCCTGGCTATTCTACGCCGACTCTATCTGGCGTCAGGGCGATGACATCAACGTCTACGGCAAAGGCTCTCCGGTGCAGCAGTGGATAACCTATCGTGATGCAGAGACTTATCGTTCGATTGTGCGTAAAGGGCCGCTGTTCCCGATTAACTCGCTGATGTACCACGGTATCGTCAGCGCCGAGCACGCGTACTTTGGGCTGGAAAAAGTACAGACGGATCGGGACTTTGCGGATCAGGCATGGAGCTACTTTGCCACCGGCACTCAGCTGCAGGAGCTGTATATTACGCCGTCAATGCTGAACAGCAGCAAATGGGACACGCTCGCCGACGCGGCGAAATGGTCACGGGCAAACAGCAGCGTGCTGGTCGACAGCCACTGGATTGGCGGTGACCCAACGCAGCTCGAGGTTTATGGCTGGGCATCGTGGAGTAAAGAAAAGGCAATTTTAGGCCTGCGCAACCCGTCGGATAAGCCGCAAAGCTACTATCTCGACCTGAATAAGAGCTTTGAAATTCCGAACGGTGAGGCCACGAGTTTTACGCTGAAGCAGGTTTACGGCAAGAACGAGACGCTGGCCAACGACTACGGTAAGCCGCTGATTGTGACGCTGAAGCCTTTGGAAACGCTGGTGATTGAGGCCACGCCGGTAAACTAATAACATTATAAGGCCCGAAGGTATGGACTGCTCCCATATCACGGGCCTTATTCATGTTGTTATTCGCAAGATTTTTCTGCCACCAGCACAATACCATGACGAGATTCATCAGGAGACAGGCTCCAAATCTCCGACTCTGGAATGCTTTCTCCGTCATAGCTGACACGCTCCCCATCATAGGGATAGAAGTGACCACTCTCGGTATCCAGCACATACACCTTAACTTGCTTCGATGAACGGGCAATACGCCGCCAAATTCCCTGCCCCCCAGCGTACTGCTCATGATCGCTCATCAGGATCAGATTCTTCTCCAGGATAAGGTGCTCATAAAGCGTGGTTGCGACTCGCGTATCACGTGCCGGGCTGTCGACAACCACACCCTCAACCTGAGTCACGGCTTTCGCTTCCCAGTAACGCTTCACGGCAACAATAGATTCTTCCTGCCTGGTGCTTTTGCGAGGGATAAGATCCAACTTAGCCACAACCAGATGGCGAAGTTCGTTGTTGTCATCAAGAGTGGGTTCGGCATAGATAATCGCCGCCGCAGTTTTATCTTTGCGAAAAACGAATAAAGCGGGTTCACCCAGAATTTCCGTGGTTCCAGAAATATCGAATGCTCTTTCTAATGCTGCAGGGCTGTAGCTGATGGGGTAAACAACCATCCTCGAATCTCCTGGTATCAATACCGGCATAAACTTTAACTCCCTTAAAGTCATTCAGTCATGCACAAATTAACACCAGGGAGTTCGTTTTTTAAACACTAACCGCGTTGCGATGTGAAAACCAGGAGACGGCTCGAGAAAACTATTTCTCGCTGTTTTCTACAGCATGTTTATACAAAGCATTTTTCTTCACGCCGTGGATTTCGGCAGCCAGCGCAGCGGCTTTTTTCAGCGGTAATTCTGTTTGCAACAATGCAAGCGTACGCAGCGCTTCGGCCGGCAGCTCGTCATCGCTTTGGGCTTTAAAGCCCTCAACAATCAGCACCATTTCGCCTTTACGGCGATTTTCATCTTCCTTTACCCATGCCAGCAGTTCGCCGACGGGTGCACCGTGAATCGACTCCCAGGTTTTGGTCAGCTCGCGCGCCAGCACCACGTAGCGGGATTCGCCCAGCACCGCACAGATATCTTCGAGGCTATCCAGCAGGCGGTGGGTTGATTCATAGAAAATTAGCGTTCTTGGCTCCTGCTCAATGGCCTTAAGCGCATCGCGGCGGCCTTTTGATTTTGCAGGCAGAAAACCTTCGTAGCAGAAGCGGTCGGACGGTAAACCCGCCGCGCTGAGCGCTGCGATGGCGGCGCACGGGCCAGGCAAAGGCACAACGCGAATGCCTGCTTCGCGACAGGTGCGCACCAGGTGATAACCCGGATCGTTAATCAGCGGCGTACCGGCGTCGGACACCAGCGCGATGCTTTGGCCTTCCTTCAGTTTTGCCACTAACGTTTCGGCTTTTTGTTGCTCATTGTGATCGTGAAGTGCGAAGAGTCGCGCATTAATCGCAAAATGCTGCAGCAAAAGGCCGGTATGGCGAGTATCTTCTGCGGCAATCAGATCAACGCTTTGCAACACCGAGAGGGCCCGCTGTGTGATGTCCCCGAGATTGCCGATAGGCGTCGGGACGATGTAGAGCGTACTGGCTGAAATCGCCGCCGTTTCGTGTTGTTTCATTGTCTCATCCGTATTGCCGATTTAATATTGTACATTGGGATATAAAAACCACTGGATACAGAATGCTACCCTCAACCTTGAATCGTTCGAAAGCCGGGCGCTGCCTGCCTGTGTTGCTCGCGGCGCTGATTTTTGCCGGCTGTTCTACTCAAGCACCGGATCAGTCCGCTACGCTGCTGCAGGGCGAGACCACCGCCGGGTCCGCTTACTATCTGCAGCAAATGCAGCAAAGTGCAGATGATAGCAAGACCAACTGGCAATTACTCGCCATTCGTTCCCTGCTAAAAGAGGGTAAACCTCAGCAGGCCGTTGCGTTGTATAACCAACTGCCGCAGCAACTCAACGATGCGCAAGCTCGTGAACAGCAGTTGCTGGTACCGGAAGTGAAGATTGCGCAGAAAGACTTCAACGCCGCCTCTGCCCTGCTGGAAAAGATTGACCCGAGCGCACTCGACAAGGGCCAACAGAGTCGCTACTACCAGGCCGTGATTGACGCTTCCCAGGGACGCCCTTCTTTAGCCCTGCTGCGCGCCTACATTGCTCAGGAACCGCTGCTGAAAGGTGATGCCCATCAGAAAAACATTGATGGCACCTGGCAGGTTTTGTCGCAGTTCTCCCCAGAACAAATGAACAGCCTGGTGATTAATGCCGACGAAAATACCCTGCAAGGTTGGCTGGATCTGCAGCACGTCTGGAGCGATAACCGTAACGATCCAAACATGCTGAAAGCTGGCATTCAGGACTGGCAAACGCGTTACCCGAACAACCCAGGCTCGAAAACGCTGCCAACCCAGTTGGTGAACGTACAAAACTTCAAGCCGGCCTCAACCGGTAAAATCGCCCTTCTGCTGCCGTTAAACGGCCAGGCAGCGGTGTTTGGTCGCGCCATTGAACAAGGTTTTGAAGCGGCAAAAAATAACGGCGTTGCGCCGGTTACCGCCGTGCAGTCAGCCGCACCGCCTGTAGACCCGAATGCACAGCAGCAGGTTTCCCCGCCGCAGGAGCAACCTCAAGCGCAGGTAGACCCGAATGCAGCCGTGAGTCCGGCAAGCGCGTCCGTCAGTGACCTGACTGACCAAAAAGCACAGGCCGCGACACCACAAACGGCAACGCCAGCCGCGCAGCCTGATGCACAGACTGCGCCAGCCGTTGCAGCGAGCCCGGCTTCAGAAATTAAAATTTACGACACCAGCAGCCAGCCGCTCTCACAGGTTCTGGCTCAGGCACAGCAGGACGGCGCCACGCTTGTCGTCGGCCCACTGCTGAAAAACAATGTCGATCAGCTAGCCAGCACCAACAGCCCGCTGAATATTTTGGCGCTCAACCAGCCAGAAAACGTCCAGAACCGACCAAACATCTGCTACTTCGCGCTTTCTCCGGAAGATGAAGCCCGCGACGCCGCAGACCACATCTGGCAGCAAAACCACCGTAATCCATTGATGCTGATTCCAGCCAATGCCCTGGGCGACCGCGTAGCGAAAGCCTTTGCCACCGAATGGCAGAAGCTGGGTGGCAACCTGGTGCTGCAGCAGAAATTTGGCTCAATCAGCGATCTGAAGCGCGGGATTAACAGCGGCTCCGGCATCGCCTTAACCGGCACGCCGGTGAACACACCGTCCAATACGCCTCCGGGCGTGACCATCGGCGGGCTTACAATTCCAGCGGCACCGACCGACGCACAAATCACCGCAGGCAGCAGCGGCAACGTCGACGCGGTATATATCATTGCCACCGCAGAAGAAGTTGCTCTGATCAAACCGATGATTGCGATGCGTACCGGTAGCCGCAGCAGCGCTCAGCTGTATGCCAGCTCGCGCAGCTCGCAGGGCGTTAACGGCCCGGACTATCGTCTGGAAATGGAAGGATTGCAGTTTAGCGAAATCCCGATGCTTTCCGGCGGCAACCCGCAGCTGATGCAGCAGGCGTTACGCAGCGTCAATAATGACTACTCGCTGGCGCGCCTGTATGCGATGGGCGTGGATGCCTGGACGCTGGCAAGCCATTTCTCCCAGATACGCCAGGTGCCGGGTTACCAGGTGAACGGCAACACCGGGCAACTGACCGCCAGCCAGGACTGCGTCATCAACAGGAAATTAAATTGGCTGCAATTCAGTCAGGGCCAGATAGTCCCGGTATCCTGAACCGCCAGCAACGCGGCGCGCGCTATGAACAGCAGGCGCGCCGCTACCTTGAGCGCAAGGGACTGCGCTTCGTTACGGCGAACGTGCATGTTCGCGGCGGCGAAATCGACCTCATAATGAAACAGCAGCAGGTTATCGTCTTCGTAGAGGTGCGCTTCCGGCGTAACGATAAGTTTGGCGGTGCAGCCGCCAGCGTCACCCGCAGCAAACAACAGCGCCTGCTATACGCCGCGCAGGTTTGGCTTAGCGGCAGCGGCAAAAGTTTTGATACTGTAGATTGCCGTTTCGATGTGTTAGCTTTCACCGGCAATGAAATAGAGTGGCTGACCAACGCGTTTGCCGCCGATATCTAAAAAACTCCAGGTAGAATCAACGTGCTTGAAAGAATCAAAGGCTGCTTCACGGAAAGTATTCAAACTCAGATTGCCGCAGCGGAAGCCCTGCCGGACGCCATCTCCCGTGCAGCGATGACGCTGGTTCAGTCTTTACTGAACGGCAACAAAATCCTCTGTTGTGGCAATGGGACCTCCGCCGCCAACGCACAGCATTTTGCTGCCAGCATGATCAATCGTTTTGAAACAGAGCGTCCTAGTTTACCGGCCATTGCACTTAATGCAGATAATGTGGTCTTAACCGCGATCGCTAACGACCGTCTGCATCAAGAAGTGTATGCCAAACAGGTTCGTGCGCTGGGCCACGCCGGGGACGTTTTGCTGGCTATTTCCACCCGAGGCAATAGCCGTGATATTGTCAAAGCGGTTGAGGCAGCCGTCACCCGCGACATGACCATCGTTGCGCTGACGGGCTATGACGGCGGCGAACTGGCAGGACTGTTGGGGCCACAGGATGTTGAAATCCGAATCCCTTCTCACCGCAGCGCCCGCATCCAGGAAATGCATATGCTGACGGTAAACTGTTTATGCGATCTGATCGACAATACGCTATTTCCGCACCAGGATGGCTAATAGCTAATTTTGAGATAGGAGAAGGAATGAACATGAAGGCCATTACGCCACTCGCAGTTCTTATTTCCGCGTTGTTGCTGCAAGGCTGCGTCGGTGCCGTTGTTGTGGGAAGCGCCGCCGTTGCGACAAAATCCGCGACCGACCCGCGTACCGTCGGGACGCAGGTTGATGACAGCACGCTTGAGTTACGCGTGAACAGCGCGCTCAGCAAGGATGAGCAAATCAAGAAAGAAGCACGCATTAACGTGACGGCTTACCAGGGCAAAGTGCTGCTGGCCGGCCAGTCGCCAACCCCAGACCTCTCTTCTCGCGCGAAGCAAATCGCGCTGGGCGTAGACGGCGCAGCCGAAGTCTATAACGAAATTCGGATTATGCCTCCGGTCGGCCTGGGCACCGCGTCGAGCGATACGTGGATCACCACGAAAGTTCGCTCTCAGCTGCTAACCAGCGATCAGGTGAAGTCTTCTAACGTGAAAGTCACGACGGAGAATGGCGAGGTGTTCCTGCTTGGCCTGGTGACCGAACGCGAAGGTAAAGCCGCGGCGGACATTGCCAGCCGAGTAAGCGGCGTGAAGCACGTGACCACCGCGTTCACTATCCTGAAATAACTGCCCCTCACCCTAACCCTCTCCCCACAGGGGAGAGGGGATAAGCCATAGCCCTTTTAACTAAGGGCCATTGACGATTACAGCTTACTCAGGCACTCCATCGCCACCGCTTTAAAACTGTCAAAATCCTTGCTGTCGCGCAGCCGAATCATCGCCCGCTCGCGCAGGAACGTCACAAACAGGTCGTAAATCGCCATCGCCTCTTCGTATTCACTTTTGCTGATAGCCAGCAGGAAGATCACGTGCGCCGTTTCGTCGCCCCAGCTGATACCGTGCGGTGCCAGCACGGTGTAGACCACGGTTTTTTTCGCCAGCAGGCCTAACGAGTGCGGCAGCGCAATGCCCTCACCCAACATGGTGCTGACGATCGCTTCTCGCTCCACCACCGACGGATGGAAATCTGAGTCAACGACACCTTCCCGCTCCAGCTGCTCGCAGAGCGTCAGGAATAGCTGCTGCTGGGTCATCGGCTGGTCGATAATACGAAAGTGGCTGGCATCAAAGAATTTCTCCAGCATGTAAGGGCGAGTTCTGTCCACCAGTACCAGCTTGCCAAGCTGCTCCAGCTGATAATCGGTCGGGAACGGCGCCATCATCACAACCGGCTTTTCTTTCTCGCTGATGCGCGCCGTGCTGATCACAAAATCTTCATCCACCGCGTCGAGCTGTTCGTAGTCGCGCAGGGAAATAATGTGGGTTACTTCCACCTGCGGATATTTACGCAGCAGCATGGCCTGCAGCATGCGCACCGTCGAGTTGCCGGTATCACAAACCAGCAGCACGCGAGGATGACGCTGGTAGCCAATGTTGTAGTGGCGCTCCAGGCCAACGCCGATATGCAGCACCAGAAAACCAATTTCGTTCTCGCTAATAGCGTAAGGCGTGTATTTTCCCCAGCTTGAGACCGCCGCCAGCGTCATGTCGTAAGCCAGCGGATAATGCTGCTTGATGTTGGCCAGCAGTGGATTCGGGATGTTTATCTGGTAGCGTACCCGGGTGATCATCGTTTTGATGTGGGTGAGCAGGTCGGCGTGCAGCTGCTCGTCACCGAGCAGGTTGTAGTTATAGTGGGTGTTGATGTAGCGCAGGATGTAGTTAACCAGCGCTTCGTCATCGTCGGCATTGATCGCGCTCGGCGCCACTTCCTGCACCTGCCGTGAAGCAATATGCACCTGCAGCCACTGCTCTTCGGCTTCCGCCAGGGGTTTACCCGCCAGCTGCTGCATCAAGCCGGCAATCTGGCGCGCGGCCTCTTTCACCTGTATATCGACGTTATCCGCCGTGAACTCCGGCAAAGGATAGCCCTCGCTGATGCGGCGCACCGCCACCGAACAATAAAGACGAATAAACTGCTCGCCCTCATCGGTTAAGCGGATGCGGCAGCGGGTAAAACAGTCATGCAGCGAGCTGGTGAGCTGCTCAGGCACGCCCGCGTTAAGGGCTTCTTCGGTCAACAGGGGATTTTCGCTGTCCTCTAAGGTCAGCTGCCACAGCAGATCCGTCAGGCAGGCGCGAATAGACGTTTCGCTGCCAAACAGCTTCATGCCGTGGCGCGGGCGCGTCTCAATGGTCAGATGGTAGCGGTTGAACCACTCACGCACCTCCGCCATATCGCTTTGCAGCGTGGCGCGGCTGACAAACCACTCTTCGGCCAAATCTTCGAGCTTCAGTGAAAACGCCGCCGTCAAAAAACGCACCACGAGGTAATGCACGCGTTCTGGTGAAGTACGCGGGATACGCAGCTGGCGCGGGCGATGCTGAACCAGCTCGCCGTAACGTTCAGCATCCTCGATATTCAGCTGATAGCCCGCGCCACGGGTCAGCGTAAACTGAGCCCCGAAGCCGGCCATCAGCGCATTAAGCGCCGTGATATCGGCTCTTACCGTGCGGGTAGAAACGGACAAACGCCGCGCCAGTTCATCCTGGGGCAGCGTTTCGTTTTGCAGCATCTCAAAAAGCTGAGCCAGCCGTTGATTGGGGAATCTCACTACCGTTTCCTTTGGTTGTCGGGGCACACTGGCGCCCCGTCCTGCTTTACTTAAACGGGGTGAAGACCATCTGCGACGGGCTTCCCACCGCCGTATAATCCTCGATAAAGGTTAATTTACCGTTGCCCGGCGCCACGCTAAAGCGAGTGATATTGTCGCTGCGCTGGTTCAGGGCATAAAGATGTTTGCCGGTGCTGTCCAGCGTCAGGCCTCGTGGATAGTCGCCACGCGTCCAGATATCGTCCTGATGTGTAAGCTCGCCGTTAGAGCCCACGCTGAAATGTGCGATGCTGTTATGCAGACGGTTGGCCACATACAGCTGCTTGCCGTCGTGGCTCAATACCAGGCCCGCCGCAAAGCTTGTGCCCTTATAGCCTTTTGGCAGCGAAGAGATGGTCTTCCCTTCGGTCAGCGTGCCTTTCTCACGGTCGAGCTTGTAATGGCTAAGCGTAGAGGCTTCTTCGTTAATCAGCCACAGGCCTGAACCGTCCGCAGAAAAGACAAAGTGGCGTGGCCCTGCGCCTTTTGAAGAGGCGGAGATGAACGGCGGATCGTTTGGCTCCAGCACGCCTTTGTTTTGATCAAAGCGATACTGGTAGATCCGATCCAGGCCAAGATCGGTCGAGAAAACAAACTTGCCGCTCGGATCGGCGGCAATCATATGGGCATGCGGGCCGTTATGATCGCTGGCGGCGAAGCTACCTTCTACCGCTGCTTCTGGTTTCGCCGCGCCCGGCTCGCCGCTGTCCTGATGTTTGTCGCTGGCTTCCTGCAGGCTGCCGTCGGCATTAACCGGCAGCACGGCGATAGAGCCGCTCACGTAGTTTGCCACCAGCAGGTGCTTGCCTTGCGGCGTCAGGGAAAGGTAAACCGGGCCTGCGCCACCGGAAGAAACCTGGTTTAGTTCGGTCACACTTCCGTCATCGCCTACGCGCAATGCTGCTACCACGCCTTTCTCCGCTTCGCTGGCAACGTACAACGTCTTGCCGTCCGGCGACGCGGTAAGCTGCGCGGCGTTTGGCAGCGAGCTAACCAGCGTTTTCTCGCTAAGCGCACCGGTTTTGGCGTCCACCTGGAAGCGATAAAGACCTTCGCCGTTCGGGTTGTAGGTGCCAACCCAGGCATAATGGCTTTGCGCCGCGCTGTTGCCGGCGGCGAGTAAGGCAAATGAAGCAACAAGCAGAGTGCGTGCAGACATGCGTTTGTCCTCGAAGTGTGGTTGATGAGGATTATACCCTCACCCTAACCCTCTCCCTAAAAGGGAGAGGGGATCTTTCTTTTCCCCCTCGCCCTTTTGGGGAGAGGGGATCTTTCTTTTCCCCCTCGCCCCTTTGGGGAGAGGGGACCTTTCTTTTCCCCCTCGCCCCTTTGGGGAGAGGGGATCTTTCTTTTCCCCCTCGCCCCTTTGGGGAGAGGGTCGGGGTGAGGGGAAACAGTGCTTTACCCCACCAGCTTCTTCGTCATCGCCAACAGCGTAGCCACATCCGCCGGGCGCGTATTGCCGCTGGCCTTGTCGATAATCGAGCTGTAAATATGCGGGATCACTTTGCTGACGCCGGCGTCCAGCGCAATCTTCAGGATCTCTTCGAAGTTTTCGAGATCGATACCGCCGGTCGGCTCCAGCCAGAAGTCATGCTTCGCACAGGCTTCCGCTACCGCCTGATACTCTTCGCGGCACTCCAGCCCGCCCATCGGGAAGTATTTGATTGAGCTGCCCCCCATATCCTTCAGCAGCGCAATAGCTGTTTCAACAGGCACGATGCCGTCTGCCGCACCGGAGCTTAACGGACCGGTGGAGATTTTCACCATTCCGACGGTGCCGGTTGGCGAAACCAGGCCGTTAACCACGCTGTCGTTCTGGCCCAGCAGCGCACGGCTGGTGCCCACGCCGGTAAAGACCTGATTGACGTGCTGAGGCTGAATCTGGCCAGAGATTTCACTCACCATCGCCGATTGATTCGGGTCGCCCGCACCAAGACCGACGGACAGCGCGTTGTCGATAAGCGCCGCATAGTCACGCATATCGGCAACCGCACTTTCTACATCCTGATAATTTTTAGACAGCACGCCGACCAGCACGTGGCCTTCTGCCGCCTGGTAAATCTCTTTGGCGTTCTCCTTAGAGCCTGCCAGCACGTTCAGGCAAACGCGGTCGCGGTAAAAATTTGGGGTCAGTTTCATGCTTATTTCTCCTTGCTTACCAGCGCTTTGATGCAGCGGTAAATAATCTCCAGCTGTGCCGCGCTTACGCTGCGCACATCCGCTTCAATAATGCCTTCGTTCGCCTTATAGCCACGGAAGTAGATGGCGTATTCGCCCTGCTTCAACGCGCTGACCAGCTCGCCGGTGCTGATGCCGACGGTCGCTTCGTCGAACTTGATTTCGCTGCGGGCGATATCGCGGCCGGCTGCATCCCACACTACGCGGGCGGTTACGCCATTCAGCGTGTTCAGGCTGTCGATAAACGGCATCATTTTGGCGACCATTTCGGCCCCGCTCTCTTTGGCCGCGCTCAGGTAATGTTCAATCGCGCAGGTCAGGCCGAGGATGCCTTCTTTGCCAACTTTCATTGCACGCCCGATGCCGCCGGTTTGCAGCTTCACCCACTCGACGTACTGCTCTTTGCCGATCACCAACCCGCTGGTTGGGCCTTCGATAGCTTTCGCCCCGCTGTAAATCACCAGGTCGGCCCCGGCACGGTAATAGCATGCCAAATCTTCTTCTGCCGCAGCGTCTACGATCAGCGGCAGGTTGTGTTTACGCGCCACGACCACGGCCTGCTCAACGCTGAGCATGCTTTTCTGCACCGAGTGGTGGGATTTGATATACAGAATGGCCGCCGTGCGTGGAGAAATAGCCGCAGCCAGCTGATCCGCTGAACATTCGTTGGCGTAGCCTGCTTCGACGATTTTGCCACCGCCCAGGTTCACCATGGTGCCAACCGGCGCGCCGAAGTTAACGTTGTGGCCTTTCGGCAGCACGATCTCGTTGTTCTCCAGCGGGGCCGCATGCAGGTTCTCGATCAGCCATTGATTGTCTTTCACCAGCACCGCCGCCACGGACTGGGCGATACCGGCAGAAGCGCAGGACACCACGGTCGCCGCCTCAACGTCGAGCAGCCCGGCAATGTAGGCGCCTGTCTTATTAACCAGATCCTTCATTTCAAAGTAGTGGTTCATACCGGTGGTTACCGCGTCCACCACTTCCGGACGTGGCGTGGACACGCCGAGGGCGGTCATGCGGCCGGATGCGTTAATTACCTGTTTTAAATTGTATTTTTCATAGATCGAAGACATGTTCTGTTTTCCCTTATTCACAGTCAAACCACTTCCCGGCGCGCACCGCAGCCAGCGCCACCAGCACCTGGTCACCCGTCAGCGTTTGCTGCTCTGCGTCGGTAAATACCGTTGGCTGACGGCGCAGCTCGAAGACGGTCAGGTCGCCGTCCAGCCCTACGGCCAGGCGGCCTTTATTTTTCAGTCGTAATCCATCGGCAGCGTGAACGGTCACGCAGTCGATCACCTGAGGCAATGACAGGCCGATGGAGAGGAATTTAGACATCACCGCGCCGAGTGAATGCACCGGGCCGCTGATGCGGTTGCGGCAGTAGATGTCCGAGCTGATGCTGTGCGGCAGAATGCCCTGCTGAATAGCGACACGCGCCACGTCAAAACTAAAGCTGGCGGTGCCGTGCCCTACATCCAGACGCACACCGCGCTGAATAGCCTGCGCTACGGAGGCTCTCAGTTGCCCGGCCGGGTTGAGAATGCGGTTTGGCTTGCCGTTGTAGCAGTGAGTAATGATGTCGCCGCTGGTCAGCAGTTCGGCCACTTCATCGAGGTCCGGCGGGTTGTTGCCGATGTGCACCATCAGCGGCAAATCGCCGTTTTCTTTCTGGATAGCCTTGGCGCGCACCAGCGGCGTAATGCCGTTATCGCCCACCACGCTGCTGCTCATCCGCGCTTTTAAGCCCACGATAAAGTCCGGGTGGCGCTTCACCGCGCCGCGCACGGCGTCAGCGTCGATATTCGCCATATTGGACAGTTCGTTTTGGGCAATCAGGCCCACGCGGGAAATGTTCAGCAGGGCATAAACTTCGGTCGTCGCGCTGCGGGTGATTTGATAGAAATCGTCGACGTCATCGGCGCCGGTGCTGCCCGCGTCGACCACCGTAGTGACACCGGTATGAATGCCCACGCTGTCAGGCTCGTCGTGGTAGATAGGGGACCTGGGGTAACAGTGAACGTGGGAGTCAATCCAGCCGGCGCTAACGTAGTATTCGCCGTTCAGCTGGCGTTCTTCAGTTGCCTCGCCGGTTATCTTGCCTAAGGCGGCAATCTTGCCGTCCTTCAGGGCGATATCGATCACGGTATCGTCCACCAGCCGCGCCTCGCGCAGGATCAGGTCAAACATATTTTTCTCCTTAACTGGCGGGCGAGCCGCAGCCCGTCCGCCCTGGAAATACTGCTTACAACGCTACCGGGAAGATCGAGCCTAAGATCATTGCGCCGAGGATCGCCCCGCCGGTGATCGGTTTGCCCCAGAGATAAAACAGCAGAGAGCCCACCAACGAGCCGATACCGATTGGAATCGAAGCCGTCATGGCGCTGAGGATAATCAACGGCCCGAGGAAGCGGCCGGAAGCGTTACCCGCGCCCATCATGACATCCGCCCCGTAGGTGGAGTCGCTCTGATTGATGGTGAACTTACGCGCCAGGATGATGAGGTAGCCAATGGCCAGGCCAATCACCAGCCCGGTGATCAACGAAGCGCCAAAGTTAGCGACCGGGAAAACAAAGCCTGCGCCCAGCAGCAGCGCCGGAACGCCGAGGCCTACGCCGGTTTGAATCGCCCCACCGATATCCAGAATCCCCACCAGCGAACCTTCAATGATGCGGGCAAACAGGAAGCTTGCGCCAAACGCCGCCACCGCACCGTAAACGCCGGTATCAATCCCCGACTTCAGCATCGCCACGAAAGCCACTTCGTTAAACGCGCCGATGCCGTACAGGTAGTACATATGCGTCCCGGCAAACACGCCGGAGGAGAGCAGGCCCACAAAGATTGGGAATGACCAGTCCGCGTACCAAAAACCTTTATTCTGTTCCATGCGTTATCCCCTTATTTGCCGCTCAGCGAGTTATGCAGCAGATCCAGCCAGTTCGGCACGGTCATGTGGAAAGACTCGATCATCTTCATGTCGAACCCACGGAAGAAGGCACTCAGAACAAAGAGGGCAACGATAGCCGTCATCATCACTTTGGTAACGCGGTGCCAGCCGCTTTCTTCAACGCCTTTACCGATCAGGATGCCAAGCACCAGACCCGGTACGGCGTTACCCATGATCAGCTGCGCTGCGCCGCCGAAGATGGTTGCCCAGAAACCAGATTTTTTACCGGCGTCGATAGCCGCCAGCCAGAAAATAACCGGCATCACGGTGTTCACCAGCAGGTTGGCCGCAGGCACCAGCACTTTCACCGCCGTCACCTGAAGCGCCGCCGGCACCGCAGACGCGGTTGAGTTCAGAAACGCCACCACGATCATGCCGATGATGCCGCAGGCGATAGCCATTTTTCTTGGGTCGTGGAGGGTTTCCGCCACGTTGCGATTCTTCACCATCAGTGCCGCCGCGCCCCAGTTAGGGATGATGCGGTGGTCAACGTCCTGGGTGAACGCACCTGCTGCAACGGAAGAAGCCCACGCGTTGAAGAAGAAGCCGAGGCCAAAGGAGAAGTGAGAAGCCGGGTCCCCTTCGCAGGAGTTCAGCTCGCCGAGTGTACGAAATGCGCCCATGCCCTGAGTGGTTGGCGCATGGAACATACGCGCGGCTCCGGCACCAACGCCCACGCCGACGAGGCCGCCGATAATGAGTGATTTTATTAATATAATTAAGAACATGAGTCTGCCCTTTTCTACCCTGCTTATCTGTCGCTGTAGCCGCGTTAGCTGCGCTCAGTCACCCGAATCACTTACCCAAGTAAGCTCATCGGACTGCCTTCCCTTGCTGCCTTGCTACAACACCAGCTAATTGGGTATAAATGTTTGAATTAACTAGAGACGAAATCTACCTCATCGAGGTTAAGAGCCGTCACGTTGACGGAAACATCCAGCTCCACGCTGTAGCTCCGCCTTTCCCGACGCAGGAAGAAGAACAGAAAAGCTTCTTTGCGCACCCTGACCTGCGCCTGAACAACCTGCACGTCCTGTGGCTCAATGCGCAGAAGAATGTGGTTGGTGGATTTGAGCACCGTGCCCTGAACGTGGTTCAGGGCGTCGGAGAAGGCTTTGGCTTTGGTATCGCCGCGCCCGCTGACTCGCACCGTAGTTGCGAATTTCTCTTTCATACTCAGCTGCCGTACTTCTTGTTCCAGGCCAGCACCAGGCGCTCGCCCAGCTCTTCTTTATCCATAAAGCCAAAGCCAAGCACGTTGTTGCCTTCGTTAATCGCCGTCACGCCTTCATCAACGGAGCGCATGCCGTATTTGGCTTTGTAGCCATGTTTGGTTTGTGCGGTGATAGCGCCTGCGCCACCGCTGCCGCAGAAGGAAATACCAAAAGTGGCGTTTTCTGCTTTCATCACGTCGCCCAGCTTCATGTCGGCGGCGACGCCTGGAATAACCACGGCGCGACCGCCCGCTTTTTCGATCCCTGCTGCAACTTTCTGGCCTTTGCCCAGACGGTCACCAATCACTACGGTAATTTGTTCCATTTTTTTCTCCTGATGATTCAAAGATTGTCTTTCGCCACTTCGAAATGCACTGACAGCAACCACGCTTCTTCTACCGGCAGATTCCCGAACTGATCGACCACCGCCTGCGCCATTTCCATCGACTCGGCGGAGATCTCTTCGAACAAGCTCTCTTCCACTTCTGGTAACGGCTCCCCGGTGAGAGAGCGATGAATCATCGCCTTCACGTGGGAGGCCAGCATTTGTTCCTGTACCGCGTTGGGCGTGATGTGCTTACTTTTGAACAGCGCGTAAATAAAATCCTGAATACGCGTCGTTAATTCCTCGGCTTCATTAACCATTACCGCTCCGTTATTCACCCTGGGTACCTCGTTAACTAATCTGTTTTTTAAACTACCTGGCGGGGTGGAAGGTTTGTAGCGAGTTGTTTTCCACTTCGAAGTGGAAATCGGTGAGGCAATAGTGATCTGTTCCACATAAAGGCCCGGAATGGCGGTTTTCCGCTGGCTTACCGTGAATCTGGTCACATAACCGAGTGATAAAAGGCCCCTTTTCCAGCGGCCCTTTTTGTTCGAAAGTGTGATGGGAGGACAGTTTTGCCGCCATTATTGGCGTTGCTTATGACGGAGGAATCGACGTTCACGAGGCATTACGCAAAAACAGAAGCGGGAGATAGAAAAGAAGTCAGGCGCGCTTTAGGCTGATTTTCACCTGGTTTTGCCGCCAGCATCGGCAATAAAAATTAGCTTATAAGGCAATTTAATTGCTATGTTAACCTCGTCAGGGAGTGACCGTATGTCTCGCGTTCAATTGCATGTGGATGTCTTCAATGAAATAACCGAATTGCCTCCCGTCGTTCAGGCAAAAATGCTGCGTCTGATTGATAAAATTAAACAAAATGCGACATCGCTGCGTGAACCTGATAGCAAACCCTTAGGCAATGGGCTGTTTGAAATAAGGACGATGGGGACCCATATCGCACGGGGGCTTTATGTCTACCAAAGCTGGCTTTTCAACGACTAGAGGAGATGCTCAATGAAAAAGAGTAAAAGTATCGACTGGGAAAAAGCGCGCGCAGACCTGCTAACCAACCCCGAAGTCCAGGCCGCTTATGAAGCCGAAGAGCGTAAACTCCGGCTGCAGGCAATGCTTGCTGAATGGCGCAGCCATGAAGGGCTAACACGCGCACAGGTTGCCGAGCGTATGGGCGTCACGCCGCCAACGGTCTCTCGTATGGAAGCCAATATTATCAAAGCCAGTATTGAAACCGTTGTCCGCTACGCAAAAGCCTGCGGCGTCAAACATCCAAAGATTATCCTCTAATGAAAATCGACGCTGAAATCACCTTCCGTAAGCTTGAGATCTTTATGGAGTTTATGGAGAAAGGGAACATTGCGCGCACCGCCGAAGCGCTGGGTATTAGCGGGGTTAGCGTGCATCGCGCGCTGCATACGCTGGAAGAAGGTGTGCGCTGCCCGCTGTTTATTCATAAAGGGCGCAACCTCGTGCCGCTGGAATCTGCGCTCACCCTGCTGGAACACTGCAAAGAAGTGGTGGCGCTGATGGCGCGCGGCATCGATGAAACCCGTCAGGCCGCGGGCGTTGGCCAGGGCCGGCTGCGCATCGGCACCCTCTATTCCCTGACGCTCGAAACCGTTCCGAAACTGATCATGGGCATGAAACTGAGGCGACCGGAGCTGGAAATGGATCTCACCATGGGCTCAAATCAGGTGCTGCTGAATATGCTGGAAGACGGCGTGCTGGACGCCATCCTGATTTCTATTTCCGAAGGCGAAGTCGATCGCTCAAGGCTGGAAGTCCTGCCGATGTTCCGGGACGATATTTTCCTCGCCGCACCGGCCAGCTTCCCGCTCGACACCAGCCATCCGGCAGATTTACGCGAGTTCCACGGTGAAAAATTTGTTTCGCTCGCGGAAGGCTTTGCTACCTACGCGGGCTTTCAGGAAGCCTTTAGCGTCGCCGGTTTCGAACCGGAAATCGTCACCCGCGTAAACGACATTTTCTCAATGGTCAGCCTGGTACAGGCGGGCGTCGGGCTGACGTTGATGCCCGGCAGAATGAAGAAGGTGTATGAAAATTCGGTGCAGCTTTTAAGGCTTGCCGAGCAGTACCAGATGAAGCAGACCATCGCTATCGTCTTCGCCCGTAATCGCGAACTTGACCCGAACCTGCTGGCGCTGGCCGCCGAGGGGCGCATGTACGCCCGCTCGTTTATCGATACGCCTAACGCGCCGCCTTAGTTTTTTCCGCAAGATGAACGATGGCCGCCACGCTATTTTGTTCCCGGCAGACGGCGATCCCTTCCCGAAACGCCTGCCGTGTCAGCCCCGAAAGTACGCTGCCCGGCGGCATTTCAACAGCCAGACGCACGTCGCGCTCGTTGGCGGCAACCATCGCCTCTCGCCAGCGCACGGTCCGCGCCATGTTAAGCGCCAGATCTTCGGCAATTTGTTCCGGCTGCCATTGGACGCGGCCCGTGCTGCCGCTGAGATAAGCGCAGGACGGGCGGCTCAACGCCACATCGGCAAACGCCTGCTTAAGCTTCTGTGCGGGTTCATTTAGCAGCGCACAATGGGACGGCACGCTAACCGCCAATTGGCGAGCTTTTTGCGCCCCCTGCTCCAACGCCCGGTGCGCCACCTTCTCCATAGCCAGCTCGCTCCCGGCAATGACGATTTGCTGCTCGGCATTGATATTCGCGATATAGGTTTCGCTGCCCGCCACCAGGGCTTCAACCTGCTCAAGACGCAGCCCGACGATGGCCGTTAAGCCGTAACCTTCTGGATAAGCCTGTTCCATCAGGTCGCCACGAAGCGCCACCAGCCGCAGGGCATCGGAAAAACGGATGACGCCGGCCATCACCGCGGCCGGAAACGCCCCGATAGACAGGCCGCTGACCATGTCCGGCTTCACGCCATTACGCTCAAGCTCCTGCGCCCAGGCCACGCCTGCGATTAGCAGGCAAAGCTGCACCGCGCGGGTATGCTTCAGCGCGGCAGCGCTATCCAGCTGGTTTGCTTCATCGCCTAAAACCGCCCTTACCTGCGCCATGATGGCGTCACGCTCGGGTAAATTTTGCAGCATGTCCGCCCGCTGCGTTCCCTGTCCGGGAAAGGTAAAAAGTATCTTCATCCGTTATCCTCCGGCTGCCAGGGATTAACCACGAGCTGCGGCCCCTGATTGGTTTTCAGCAGCACGCGCTTTTCCCTTAGCCATTCCGCCAGCGCAAACGCCCCATAGGGCGTTTCGATTTGCGTATCGGCCCGGCAAAGCAGTTTGTCGGTCAGGCTCTGCCACTCTGCCAGCGCCTCTTTTGCTATCGGCTGTGGGCAGCGGACCAGCAAATCAAGGTCGCTCGCGGCGTGCATCACCGGCACTTCGGTTGCCAGCGTATAGCCTACGCTCCCGGTAATGCCCCAGCGCCATGCCCACGGGCGGCTTGCCAGTTGAATAGCCCCCTGCACCGGCGGCATGGAAACAAACGGGGAATTGAGCAGCAGGTCACGGCTGGATAACGCCTCCGGGCTGACGACGCGCTTCACGCTCGCCGGATTCACCCAACCCGCAGCTCGCTGGTCGCGCCGCATTCCTCGCACGCCTACCGGAACACGTCCGTCACGCTCGACATCACGCCGCACCACCACCGGCAGCGCAGGGCGCCACTGGCTTGTGACCCACTCCTCGTTAGCACCTTCCAGCGCTTCGCGGTCGGTGAGCCAAAGGAGATCGTGGGGGCGTAATGTCGGCATTATTTAAAGTCCTGAAGTCAGCGTAATAAACAGCGGTAGCGACAGGATAGAGAGTACCGAGCTTAGCAACAACACGGCTTCTGCATCCGGCGACTGCACGCCAAAGCGGTTGCCAAAGACCACGCCAAAGAAGCCGGCGGCCAGGGCAATCATCAGGATGGAAGTAATCGCTACCGGGCCGGTCAGGCCAAGCGCCAGCACGATGCCCCAGGCGATGAACGGCTGAATCAGCAACTTGGTAACGGTCGCGGCGATCACCATGGTGTTGATCTGCAGCCTGCGGGCCGACAGGATCACCCCGGTCAGGAACAGCGCAGCGGCGGTAGCGGCCAGGCCCAGCGGTTTAATCGAGGCCAGCAGCAGGTCAGGCATACGGATACCGATAGCCGACAGCACAACCCCAAGCAATGGCCCCCAGACGATAGGTTTTTTCACCGAACGCCACATCAGCACCGGCAGCATCGCCAGCGTTGAGCCGCTGTTTTCACCGGCCGCACGGGCTTTTTCACGCTCAAGAATCAGCAGGCAGAACGGCGTCATCAGGACGGAACCGCAGGCAATCGACACCGCCACGGAAAGCGAAGTCGAAGAGCCTTCACCGAGCACGCTGCCTAAAATTGGCAGGCCGAGCGCGGCATAGTTAGGCAGCGCCACGGTAAGGGTCAGCACGGCAGCATCCTGCGGCGACTTTTTAAATACGCTGGTCGCCAGGAAGTAAATCGCCGCGTAGGTAATCCACATCGCAAGCACCAGCACCACAATCAGCGGTGACTGCTGAACAATGCCAAGCCACGGCGTTTGAACGGTCGCGCTAAACAGCGCGGCGGGTAGAGCAAAGTCCATGACAAAAATGTTTAACAGCGAGACATTTTTGTTATCGACCATTTTCGCTTTGCCGGCGAAAAATCCCAGCAGCATGATGACAAAAATAGGGGCCAGAGCATGAACGATCACGTAAGTCATAACTTCACCTTGAGTCAATAAAGAGAGTTAGCACGGTCGCGATATTTATTATTTTCGGACGTTTTTTTTACTCAGGCACGGCGTACCGTGCCTGGTTATAGAGTCCGGCAGGTTTGTCTTTTTTATTACCAGCTGGCGCGCATACGTTCGCGAACCAGCGCCGAACTGTGGCGATTTTTCGCCAGCAGACGGCATTTCAGCGAAGTCTCGCTACGTGCTTCTTTCACCGCCGTACTCAGAGCAGCCTTCACTTTTGCCACATCGTCGCTCTGCGGAGCATCCGGGTGGCTGATATCCAGCAGCGCCGAAAGCAGGCCGAGAGTTTCATAGTTGCTGATGTCGTAGGCCATCGGTGGAATGGTGGCGGCCAGCTTCTCCAGCGCCTCCACGGTGCGTAAGGTGATGCGCGCGGCGGACTCTTTCCCCATCGCGTGGATCATCACGCCCTTGTCGTTAAAGGCGATCAGCCGGTTAGCCTGGTAACCATGGGCGAGAAACGCCCCGGACATCGCTTTGCCGACAATCAGGCCCACAACAGGATGCCCGGCCAGCCGAGCATTGGCATAAGCGCCTGCGGCACCGGCCAGCGCCTGATGAATACCGAATGCCTCTTCGCGGCGGCCATAGGCCTGGCTTGGGACATCAATCACCGCAACGATGGCGCGCTTTTCAGCCTTGTTTGCATCTTCAGCGATGGTTTCGCTGACCACTTTTGCCAGCGTCCAGCCTTCTAACAGCCCCACTTCGCCGCCAGCAGCACGGGGATAATGGTTATTGGCATCGGGCACCACGGCGATAAAGCGGGCAGGTTTCCCGTCAACGTTGCCGTCGGCGACCTGTACGGAGGCGCATAGCCCCGCCATACGCGGCGCATTCGGAACTAAAGTATCCAGCCAAACGGCGGCGCGATTCAGTTTCTGGCTCATTAACGTTTCTCCCCAAAAAGCTGTTTGATCTGTTCGGCATCAGCCTGCTGGCTGGTGTCGAATTGGGTCAGGCGATCCAGATACCACGCGTAGTTATCGGTGCGATGCTGCGCCGGAACGCCTTTGGCGATGGCTTCATTGACCGCCTGCTTCACGGCATGGACGCCGTCGCCAACCAGCGCGTCCACCAGCCCGCTCTGATAGCGAACTTCACCGCCGGTCATGCCCCAGATAAACGGCCGGTCGCGGGAGTCATATTCCTCAATGCCCGCTTCCTGCTCGATAACCTGCGGGCCGTTGAGACCAAGACGTGCCTCGCGAGTCACAATCAAATAGCTGCAAAGCGCGGCGGCGATCGACATTCCGCCGAAGCAGCCCACGGTGCCGGCCACAACGCCAATCACCGGGGTGTAGCGACGTAAATCGACAATCGCTGCGTGAATATCGGCAATCGCCGCCAGGCCGAGGTTGGCCTCCTGCAGGCGCACGCCGCCGGTTTCCAGGCAAAGCACAGCCTGAGTAGGAATGCCGTGGCGGTTGTCTTCCGCCGCCAGTTCAAGCGCGGCCGCCATTTTTGCGCCGGACACTTCGCCCATGCTGCCGCCCTGGAATGCGCCTTCGATGGCAATCACCACCGCCGGGCCACCGTTAATCGTGCCTTTGGCAACGACCATGCCGTCATCAGATTGCGGCACAATGCCCTGCGGCCCCAGCCACGGCGAGACAATGCCGTCGAACGGGTCGAGCAATTCACGATAGCTGCCTTCATCCAGCAGCAGACGTGCGCGCTCGCGGGCTCTTAATTCAATAAAGCTGCTGTCGTCACGCATGAGCCACCTCCTCAAAGACCTGTTCGATACGGATACGCGCCACGCCCGGCGTCGCGCCAAAATCATGAATTTTCAAATCTCCGGCAGGCAGGCTGCTCAGTGCGGCCAGGCGCTCGAAAAGTGCTTTCCAGCGTTTTTCGCTGTTATCGACGGAGGTGGTGATGTCGATGGTCAGAGTCTGCCCCTGTGCGGCAGAAAACAGGACTTCCATATCGCCGGAGCCCACCACGCCAGCCAGGGCTTTGCCTGTGGCCGTGCGGGTTGCCGGAAATGACAACGTAATGTGTTCCATAACGCCCTCGTTAAATAAGTGAGTGAAGCGGGGTGGCATCATTGGCGATGCGGTCCAGCAGCAGCGTGGCGGCGAGCAAATCAGCCGCCCCGCCCGGAGAAGCATTCAGCGCCAGCATGTTGCGGTCGAGCACGTCCAGCGCGTCGCGGCCTTCCTGGCGCGAAATACCGCCGTTGATCAGCACGCTACGGGCACCGTTCTGCATCGTTTCCAGCCCGGTTAACCCGGCGCGAGAGAGCACGCAGGTATCTGACAGCGAAGTCATAATCGCCATCAGAGCGTCAATGCGAGCCTCGCCCTCGGTTGCTCCGGACTGGCGGCTGCGGCGCAGCTGAGGCAGCGCGAGACGCATAACGTGAGGAAAGCCCTGCTGAGCTTCTTCTCGTGCGCCCGGCACGCGATAGCGTCTTGTGGCTCTCAACCCTTTGCTAAAGCTCTTTGGTGCTGCCTCATCAGGAAGCCCAGCCAGCCGTGCTGCCGTAGCGGTAATCTCCGCGCTACTGCCAGCCATACCGTGCATAGCGGCGGCGGAAACCAGCAGGCCAAGCGCCCAGATTGCGCCCCGGTGGGTGTTCACCCCGCAGGTCGCCGCCATCATCTGCTGCTCCCCTTCGCGCCCCAGGCGCCCGACCAGCTGGCGCAGCGCGATGTCTGCCGGACGTTCCCAGCTTTGTAATGCCAGAGCATGAAATGTCGGGGTCAGGCTGTGGGCCGATCGCTCCATCAGCGCCAGGCTGAGATCGTGATGGGCGCCATTCCCCCGGCTGTCCACCAGACCGGGTTTTGGGCTCAGACGGGCTTCTTCAATCAGGCTTTGGGTTGCCGCCCTTGCCAGCCAGCCCGCCCCTGCCTCAACGCCTTTCTGTGGATGTAATTTCATTACCAGCTCCGGAATTTCGCCGGCGGGTTGTAGAGACCGCCGGACCATTCGACCAGATCGGCCACGCTGCTTGCCGCCAGCAGGGAACGAGTCGCATCGCTGCGGCGGATCCCCATGTCTTCCGGGTAAGCCACTTTGCCGCTCTGGCGAAGCGCCGCGACGCGCTTAGCGTCAACGCCCAGGCCGATGTCGGTGATACCGGCCACCGCTGCCACCATCGCACGTCGCTCTTCCAGGCTCTCCGCGCGGTAGAGATACGCAATCCCTTCCTCGGTCAGCACGTGGGTTACGTCGTCGCCGTAAATCATCACCGGTGCCAGCGGCATACCGGAGGTTTTAGCCACTTCAACAGCATCCAGGGTTTCTACGAAGGTTGGCTTCACGCCCGCCTGGAAGGTTTCGACCATCTGCACCACCAGCTTTTTGCCGCGCTGCATCGGGTCAGGTTCAGTTATCATGTTCAGCCAGGCCGGTGTGGCATGGCGACGACCGTGCGGGTCATGGCCCATGTTTGGCGCGCCGCCGAAGCCCGACAGGCGGCCACGCGTCACGGTAGAAGAGTTCGCCAGGCCATCAACCTGCAGGGTCGAACCGATAAACATATCCACCGCGTATTGCCCTGCCAGCTGGCACATAGCGCGGTTGGAACGCATGGAGCCGTCGGCACCGGTAAAGAAGATATCCGGGCGAGCGCGGATGTATTCTTCCATCCCCAGTTCACCGCCAAAGCAGTGCACGCTCTCAACCCAGCCGCTTTCAATCGCCGGGATCAGCGTCGGGTGTGGGTTCAGGGTCCAGTGCTTGCAGATTTTGCCTTTCAGGCCAAGCCGTTCGCCGTAGGTGGGCAGCAGCAGCTCGATGGCGGCGGTGTTGAAGCCGATCCCGTGGTTCAGCGACTGCACCTGATGCTCGGCGTAAATGCCTTTGATAGCCATCATTGCCATCAGGATATGTTCCTGCTTGATCAGGCGCGGGTCGCGAGTAAACAGCGGTTCGATAAAGAACGGCTTATCGGCAACCACCACGTAGTCAATCCACGAGCCGGGAATGTCCACGCGCGGTAGGTCACAGTCGTCGTCCACCAGCTCATTAACCTGGGCGATAACAATGCCGTCGTGGAAGGCGGCAGCCTCAACCAGCGCTGGGGTATCTTCGGTGCTCGGCCCGGTGTACAGGTTGCCTTTACGGTCAGCTTTATACCCGGCGATAAGCGCGACGTTAGGCGCAAGATCGACATATAAGCGCGCATAAAGCTCGATGTAGGTGTGAATAGAGCCAATTTCCAACTGCCCGTCTTCCAACAGTTGAGAAATACGCAGGCTTTGGGTACCGGAGAAAGAGAAGTCGAGCTTACGGGCAATGCCTTTTTCAAAGATATCAAGGTGTTCACTGCGGCCGACGCTCGGCATGATCATATGCAGATCGTGTACTTTTTGCGGGCTGACTTCCGCCAGCATGCGGGAGAGAAAATCTGCCTGTTTCTGGTTGTTACCTTCCAGCACCACCCGGTCACCCGGCGCAATCAGCTTTTCCATCACTGCGACGAGGTCCCCGGTCGGGATCACCTTGCCCTGTACGTTGCTGGACGCCATTCGCCGCTGCTTCTCGGTGCGGCGTGTGTTCCAGACGCGGGCAGGCGTTTGGCTAGCACTCATTATTAACCTCCTGATTCAGCAAATCATTTTGATTGGCTTTAGTCTGGTTAAAAGTGTGCGCCACGCCGGGTTGGCTATCAATTAAGCTCAGGAACCAATCATTAGCCTTAGAGTAATAATGGATTTACCGTTTTGTGATCGAGGTAGAAGGTGAAGTTGGCCAGGGTGCGCTACACACAAACGAGGGAGGAAAAAAGTGTACTCTGAAGCTCCCGGTGTTAAGGTTAGCGGGTCTTCAATACAGGTTTTAACGTCATGCTACTCACCACAATCCTCAACAATCCTTGGCTGAAACAGCCGCGCATCGCTTAGCGCGTTCAAGTTTTCCCTCTGCAAATTGAAACGGAACTTTGTTCCGTCGGCATACTATTGTTGTGAGAAAAAACATGTCAAAGACTGAAAAACACTGGTCTCAGGTCGAATACCTGCACGAAACGGTGACTAACCCCAATATTCATATCAAAGGCCGGCACAGCTATTACAGCGACTGCTGGGATGGCGGCTTTGAGCAAAGCGCGGTGCGCTACCTTCAGGGAGACGCGATTAGCCAGCAGTGGGAACCCATTGGCGTGCTCGACCAGCTGTGGATTGGCGATTACGTTTGCATTGCCGCCGAGGCGGTGATCCTGATGGGCGGCAATCACACGCACCGCAGCGACTGGTTTTCCCTTTATCCGTTTATCGAAACCATCAAAGACGCTTACCGCGCCAAAGGCGATACCACGCTGGGAGACGGATGCTGGATAGGCATGAGGGCAATGATTATGCCTGGCGTGACCATTGGCGAAGGCGCGATTATTGCCGCAGGCAGCGTGGTGACAAAAAACGTCAGCCCTTATAGCGTGGTCGGCGGCAACCCGGCAAAACCTATCGCCTTGCGTTTCGAACCCGAAGTGATTGAGCGGCTGCTGAAGCTGCAAATTTATCAGCTAAGCGATGAGCATTTTCAGGCTATTCAGCCCCTGCTGAGCAATAACGATATTGATGCGCTGGAACGCGCGGTGAGAGCACTGCAATAAAGAGAGCGGGCGGGAATAACCCGCCCGTTTTTAAATCTTAGCGGAACTTCTTGTGGTAGGTATCGCGCGTGGTTTTGAAGTCAGCCGCAGCGGCCTGAGCTTCTGTGACTTTGCCTTCAGTAGCCAGCTTCAGCGCACCGTCAATCTGGCCCACGAGGATATCAAACCCGTGGCGGTACTCTTTCATGTTGGCGCTGTCGGCTGCTTCATTTTCCAGCTTTGGCGGCGTCCCTTTTTGCGCATCCAGAGCTGCTTCACGCATGTTGCCCAGTGAAGTTTTCAGCTCGGCGGCATCTTTGGTGCTCAGCACGGTTTTGTAGTTTTTGGCGATAATGTCCATGTCGTCGCCAACGTCTTTAGCAAAAGCGACGCCGGACAACAAAACGGATGATACTGCTAACATTGCAATCAGTTGCTTACGCATTTACTCACCTTTCCTTTATCTTTTTTCTACTCGTCATACTTCAAGCTACAGCGGTGTTGGCTGCTTTCGCTCACCCCAGTCACTTACCCAAGTAAGCTCCTGGGGGTTTACTCTCTTGCCGCCTGGCTGTAACTCGAATTATTTAGAGTATTTTTTTGAGGTAGGCGCGGCAGGACGCGCCACATTGCTTTACTGACCGGCTATCTTCATCTCCGGAAGTAAGACTGAACCACACTGAATGTTGCTACGTGTTTCTATATCGTTGCCAATAGTAACTATCTCGCGCCACATGTCCTTCAGGTTACCGGCGATGGTGATTTCGCTCACCGGATACTGGATCTCACCGTTCTCAACCCAGAAGCCTGCCGCACCGCGAGAATAGTCGCCGGTAATGCCGCTTACGCCCTGCCCCATCAGCTCGGTCACCACCAGCCCGGTGCCCATCTGTTTCAGCATTTCCTCAAAGCCCAGGCCTTGACCGGCAATGCGCCAGTTGTGGATGCCGCCCGCGTGGCCGGTGCTTTTCAGCCCAAGCTTACGCGCGGAATAGTTGGTCAGCAGCCACTGCTGCAGCACGCCGTCTTTAATGATGTCACGGCGTTCGGTGCGCACGCCTTCGCTGTCGAACGGCGTGGAGGCCAGGCCTTTCAGCAGGTGCGGATGCTCTTCAATGGTCAGCCAGTCCGGAAGGATTTGCTTGCCGAGGGAGTCCAGCAGGAAAGTCGATTTACGGTACACCGCGCCGCCTGCAATCGCGCCGACCAGGTGACCGAACAGCCCGGTCGCCACTTCATTGGCGAAAATAACCGGCGCTTTCATGGTGGACAGCTTACGCGGCGACAGGCGGGACAACGTGCGGCGTGCGCAGTCGGCACCGACCCACTCGGGTGACTTAAGGTCTTCCATCGCACGGCCGATGGTGTAGGCATAATCGCGTTCCATATCGCCGTTCTCTTCGGCAATCACGCAGCTCGAAAGAGAGTGACGAGTGGAACAATAGCTTTGCAGCATGCCGTGGCTGTTGCCAAAGACTTTGATGCCGTAATGGCTGTTAAAGCTGCCGCCTTCGGTGTTGGTAATACGCTTGTCCACGTTCAGGGAGGCGTTTTCCGCTCGTACGGCAAGCTCAATGGCACGCTCCGGGTCAATCTCCGCCGGGTGGAAGAGATCCAGATCGGGTGCATCAAAGGCCAGAAGTTCTTTATCGGCCACGCCTGCATAAGGGTCCGGCGAGGTATAGCGCGCGATATCCAGCGCCGCCTGTACGGTACGCGCTATCGCGTCCGGGCTAAGGTCGGTGGACGAAGCGCTGCCCTTGCGGTTTTGATGATAAACGGTGATGCCAAGCGCACCATCGCTGTTGAATTCGACGTTCTCCACCTCACCGTAGCGGGTGCTGACGCTGATACCAGTGGTTTTACTGACCGCAACTTCTGCGCCGTCTGACTTGTCTTTCGCCAGCTCCAGCGCCTGTGAAACCGCCTGCTCCAGAACCTGACGTTGTTGTGCTACTTGCGTGTTTACTTTCATCGCTACTGCCATAATGTAAGGTGAGTCGTTCAAGTCTAACAGGATCAGAACAATTTCGCAGTGCAGGCCCATTGCTGGTAATATCCGCGTCAACTTTTTAAGGAGCCTAATATGACCAAGCAGCCCGAAGACTGGCTCGACGACGTGCCCGATGATGAAAATGAAGACGAAGATGATGAGATTATCTGGGTCAGTAAAAGTGAAATTAAGCGCGACGCCGAAGAGCTAAAACATCTCGGCGTTGAGCTGATGGAACTGGGCAAAAATGCCCTGGAAAAAATCCCGCTCGACGATGATTTGCGTGCCGCGATTGAGCTGGCGCAGCGCATTAAGAAAGAAGGTCGCCGCCGCCAGATACAGCTGATCGGCAAGATGATGCGTTCCCGCGATATGGACCCTATCCGTCAGGCGCTCGACAAGCTGAAAAACCGCCACAACCAGCAGGTATCGCTGTTCCACAAGCTGGAAGCGCTGCGCGACCGTCTGGTCGAAGAAGGCGACGAGGCGATGAGCGAAGTCCTGAGACTTTATCCGCAGGCTGACCGCCAGCAGCTGCGCGTGCTTATCCGTAACGCGCAAAAAGAAAAAGCGGCCAATAAGCCGCCTAAGTCCTATCGTCAGATCTTTTCTTACCTTCGCGAACTCGCCGAAGCGCAGGAAAGCTAAGACGCTAGCGCTGGCCCGATGTTCTCCGCGGCCAGCGCTCGATTTTCTCTGACCTTTCTCAGGTCAAATTACTGCGTCGATACAGCGCCACGCCCACCGCCAGCACGGCGAGCATTCCCGCACAGCTGCGGTTCACCCAACGCATCACGTTAGCGGAGAACTTACGCATCGCATGGCGGCCACCCCAGGCGTAAATCGTCATCATGATGCAGTCGATAATCGCACTGACCAGCGCCAGAATCATGTACTGCATCGCCACCGGCTCCTGCGGGCGGATGAACTGCGGTAAAAATGCCGAGAAGAACAGCAGCCCCTTCGGGTTGGATAAACCGACCATCAGCGAGCGTAAAAAAGCCGTTTTTCCCGTGGCCACCGCTGCCGAAGCGCTCACGCTCAGGGCCTTAGCAGGGGCACGCCACAAAACGTAAGCCAGATACACCAGATAAAGCGCACCGCCCCACTTCACCACCGCAAACAGCTGCTCGGAAGCCTGCAACAATGCGCCCAGGCCGCAGCCCACCGCGCCAATCAGCAGCAGGTCGGCCAACACCGCCCCAAGAAAGCCGTAGCCCGCAATGCGCATCCCGTAAGTCGCTCCGTTATTGAGCGCTAAAAGCATCGACGGGCCGGGCGTCACCATCACCGCGCTAACGGCGATGACGTAAAGAAAAAGCGTGGTGATATCCATCAATCAAGTCCTGGTAAGCAAAAACACATCAGCGCCCGCCGGTGATTGGCCGGCGGGCACGTTAAGAAAGTTGTGGTTTAAACGCTGCGTTCCATCACGACGCGGCAGAGATCGTCAAAAAATCGCTGATACCGCACCTCGTCGATAGGCTGCGGGTAACTCAGCACGATCAGCTGATGGTCGGGAATGTCCGCATGGTAGGTCGGGTGGAAATGCGGGTATGCGTTTTCACTGAACCCGAGGCTTTGGTAAAAGCGCAGCCGCTTATGGGCGATCGCCGTGGTCAGCGGATCGATTTCGAGAATGGTTTGCGGGTAAAGCTGTAAAAACTGGCTCAGCATCCGTTTGCCGTAGCCCTGCGCACGCAGCTGGTCGTTGACGGCAAGGTGCTCAATATAGGCGTAGTCGTCAAAGTCCCATGCGCCAATCATGCCGACAAACTGCTCGCCGTCGAACCACGCCTGCAGGCTGTAGTTTGGGTTAGCAAGTGCGCTGATTTTTGCGGCCGGCTGGCGTTTTTCGTGGCGCGGAAAGGCGCTTTCATACAGCTCGTCCACGCTTTCAAAGTACGGGGAGCTGCGGTCGGTAATTCGTTTTATCGTTAGCATGGCGCGCAGTTTATCAAATGCAGGCGGAGAAATAACCTGGCGGCTGGCTGCCTAAGCCAGAGCTAAAAAAATGGCCCCAAATGCGGGGCCACTATTCTTCGAACGTAAAGTCTTCGAGCGTTAAGCCTTTTGAGCGCTAAGCGCGGTCGACGGTAAAGGCTAAAACCTCGGAGAGGCTTTCTGCCCCCAGCGCCAGCATGATCAGGCGATCAACGCCCAACGCCACGCCGGAGCTGTCCGGCATTCCGGCTTCCAACGCCGCCAGCAGATTCATGTCCACCGGCTGCTGCGGCAGGCCAAGAGCGGCACGTTTGCGATTATCCTGCTCAAACCGCTGCTGCTGTTCACGTGCGTCGGTCAGTTCGTGGAAACCGTTCGCCAGCTCAATCCCTTTAAAGTACACCTCAAAGCGCTCCGCCACGCGGTGATCTTCGGTGCTAATCTGCGCCAGAGAGGCCTGGCTTGCCGGGAAGTGATACACAAAGGTCGGCTTGTCCTTACCAATCTGTGGTTCAACGCCCATGGCGAACAGCAGCTGCAACAGCGTGTCTCTGTCTTCTTCTGTGTCAGCGATGTTGCTCAGGTCTAGCTTCGCCGCGGCTTCACGCAGCTGGGTTTTGTCCGCAGACAGCGGGTCGATGTCCAGATGGCGCTGGAAGACCTGCTGATAAGACAGACTTTCTGCCGCGCCACACTCCAGCACCTGCTGCAGCAGGTCATCCACCTCATTCATCAGGCGGTACATGTCGTAGTGCGGACGGTACCACTCCAGCATGGTGAATTCCGGATTGTGGTGACGCCCCATCTCTTCATTACGGAAACTGCGGCACAGCTGGAACACCGGACCACAGCCCGCCGCCAGCAGGCGTTTCATGTGGTATTCCGGGCTGGTCATCAGGTACAGGTTCATGCCCTGAGAGTGGCCTGGGCCGACGAAACGGGTTTCAAACGGCACCAGATGAATATCGGTTACCGTCGCCTGGCTCATGCAGGGTGTTTCCACCTCCAGAACGCCGCGGTCGGCGAAAAAGCGCCGAATCTCCGCCATGATGGCGGCGCGTTTTAACAGGTTGGGGATGGACGCGCTCGGCTGCCAGGTGGCCGTTTCGCTCATGAGAAAGTCTCCGTATTTATGCAAGGCCGAGAAGTCTACCCGCATCACAGAAAGGAGACAAATTTTGCGCAGAGAATTTTAATTTCGGCGCAAATAGCGAGACTCAGGCAAAATTTTTCTCGCGCCCCAGCCGCCATTTTTCTCTTCGCACTACACCATTTAAACAATCATTTTTGTGACGCAATTCATTAACAGAAGTAATTAATCAGCGCACAGATCGGCAAAAAAATCGAACAAATCAAATTTCCCTAAAATCCCTCCGGTTATACTTCATCTACCTAAAAAGGAGCAGGGATACACCTTTCGCAGCCACCGCCTTTATGACGGTGAATACCCTTTGGTCGTATAGCTTTGCGAATTACTACAATCTGGAGGAATGTCGTGCAAACCTTTCAAGCCGATCTCGCCATTATAGGCGCCGGCGGAGCAGGCCTACGAGCAGCCATTGCGGCAGCCCAGGCTAATCCACAGGCAAAAATCGCTCTGATTTCCAAAGTCTACCCAATGCGCAGCCATACGGTTGCCGCCGAAGGGGGTTCCGCTGCCGTCGCACAGGATCACGACAGCTTCGAATACCATTTTCACGACACCGTTGCCGGAGGCGACTGGCTGTGTGAGCAGGATGTGGTTGACTACTTTGTTCACCATTGCCCAACTGAAATGACCCAGCTTGAGCAGTGGGGCTGCCCGTGGAGCCGTCGTCCGGACGGCAGCGTCAACGTCAGGCGCTTCGGCGGCATGAAGATCGAACGTACCTGGTTCGCCGCCGATAAAACCGGCTTCCATATGCTCCACACGCTGTTCCAGACCTCCCTTCAATTCCCGCAAATTCAACGCTTCGACGAGCACTTCGTCCTCGACATTCTGGTCGATGACGGGCAGGCTCGCGGCGTGGTCGCGATGAACATGATGGAGGGCGAACTGGTGCAGATCCGCGCCAACGCGGTAGTGATGGCCACCGGCGGTGCCGGACGTGTTTATCGCTACAACACCAACGGCGGCATCGTCACCGGCGACGGCATGGGCATGGCGTTGAGCCACGGCGTACCGCTGCGCGACATGGAGTTTGTGCAATATCACCCAACCGGGCTGCCGGGCTCCGGCATCCTGATGACCGAAGGCTGCCGCGGCGAAGGCGGTATCCTGGTGAACAAAAACGGCTATCGCTACCTGCAAGATTACGGCATGGGGCCGGAAACCCCGCTCGGCGAGCCGAAGAACAAATACATGGAGCTCGGCCCGCGCGATAAAGTGTCTCAGGCCTTCTGGCACGAGTGGCGCAAAGGCAACACCATTTCAACCCCGCGCGGGGACGTGGTTTACCTCGACCTGCGCCACCTGGGCGAGAAAAAGCTGCTTGAGCGCCTGCCGTTTATCTGCGAGCTGGCAAAAGCCTATGTCGGCGTCGACCCAATCAAAGAACCTATTCCAGTCCGCCCGACCGCGCACTACACCATGGGCGGGATTGAAACCGATACGAAGTGCGAAACCCGCATCAAAGGGCTTTACGCAGTAGGTGAATGTTCTTCCGTGGGCCTGCATGGGGCCAACCGTCTTGGCTCTAACTCGCTGGCAGAACTTGTGGTGTTCGGCCGTCTCGCGGGTGAGCAGGCGATGGAGCGTGCCGCTCAGGCTCGGCCAGCGAACGATGCCGCGCTGAACGCCCAGGCCGCCGATGTTGAAGGCCGCCTGAAGCAGTTGGTCAATCAGGAAGGCAACGAAAACTGGTCGAAAATCCGCGACGAAATGGGGCTTTCCATGGAGGAAGGCTGCGGGATTTACCGCACCACGGCATTAATGCAAAAAACCGTCGACAAGCTGGCCGAGCTGCAGGAACGCTTCAAGCGAGTGCGCATTACCGACACCTCCAGCGTCTTCAATACCGACCTGCTTTACACCATTGAACTGGGCCACGGCCTGAACGTAGCCGAATGTATGGCGCACTCCGCCATCGCTCGTACAGAGTCGCGCGGCGCTCACCAGCGCCTTGACGAAGGCCATACCGAACGCGATGACGTCAACTTCCTGAAGCACACTCTGGCCTTCCGCGACGCCGACGGCACCACTCGCCTCGACTATAGCGACGTGAAGATAACCACGCTGCCGCCAGCAAAACGCGTGTACGGCGCGGAAGCGGAAGACGCTGAGAAAAAGGAGAAGGCAAATGGCTGAGATGCAAACCCTGAAGATTGAGATTGTGCGCTACAACCCGGAAACGGACAGCAAGCCGCATAGCGAAATCTACGAAGTGCCATTTGACGAGCAAACCTCGCTGCTGGACGGACTGGGTTATATCAAAGATAACCTCGCGCCGGACCTCAGCTACCGCTGGTCGTGCCGTATGGCGATTTGTGGCTCCTGCGGCATGATGGTCAACAAAGTGCCGAAGCTGGCCTGTAAAACCTTCCTGCGCGAATACACCAAAGGCATCAAAGTAGAAGCGCTGGCCAACTTCCCGATTGAGCGCGATTTGGTGGTCGACATGACCCACTTCATCGAAAGCCTGGAGTCGATTAAGCCTTACATTATCGGCAACTCGCGCACGCCGGATCAGGGGACCAACAAGCAGACGCCCGCGCAGATGGCGAAATACCATCAGTTCTCCGGCTGCATCAACTGTGGGCTGTGCTATGCCGCCTGCCCGCAGTTTGGCCTGAATCCTGAGTTCATCGGCCCGGCGGCGATCACCCTCGCCCACCGCTACAACCTGGACAGCCGCGACCACGGCAAGAAACAGCGTATGCCGCAGCTTAACGGGCAGAACGGCGTCTGGAGCTGCACCTTTGTCGGCTTCTGCTCCGAAGTCTGTCCAAAACACGTCGATCCGGCCGCGGCCATCCAGCAGGGCAAAGTCGAAAGCTCGAAAGACTTTTTGATTGCTACCCTGAAACCACGCTAAGGAGTGCACCATGACCACGAAACGTAAGCCTTATGTCCGCCCCATGGCGCCAACCTGGTGGCGACAGCTGGGCTTCTACCGTTTTTATATGCTGCGTGAAGGCACTTCGGTCCCGACCGTCTGGTTCAGCATTGTGCTGATTTACGGACTTTTTTCGCTGAAACACGGGCCGGAAGGCTGGGCAGGTTTTGTCGATTTCCTGCAAAACCCGGTGGTAATTATCCTTAATATCATCACCCTGGCCGCGGCGGTACTGCACACCAAAACCTGGTTTGAGCTGGCGCCGAAGGCCGCTAACGTCATCGTGAAGGGTGAAAAAATGGGGCCAGAGCCGGTCATTAAAGGGCTTTGGGTGGTCACCGGTCTGGTGACGCTGGTTGTGCTGCTTGTAGCACTGTTCTGGTAAGGAGGCTGACGTGATTAACCAAAATCCAAAACGTTCCGACGAGCCGCTATTCTGGGGCCTGTTTGGCGCAGGCGGCATGTGGGGTGCTATTTTCGCGCCGGTTATCGTGCTGCTGGTTGGCATCATGCTGCCGCTGGGCCTGTTCCCTGGTGATGCGCTGGGCTTTGACCGTGTCTATGCCTTCGCCCACAGCTGGATTGGCCGCCTGTTCCTGCTGCTGATGATTGTACTGCCGCTGTGGTGTGGCCTGCACCGTATTCACCACGCGATGCACGATCTGAAAATCCACGTCCCGGCGGGGAAATGGGTGTTCTACGGCCTTGCTGCCATCCTGACGGTGGTGACCATTATTGGCCTGCTGACGCTGTAATCGCTTAGCACGCAACAAGGCCTGCCATTGTGCAGGCCTTGAGAGTGCTGACAAAGTTCATTGCTCTAAAAAAGTCCGAACTCAGGACTAATAAAAACAATGAATAATGTTCTCTGGTTTGCCCCAAACAGTCGAAAACCACGTTTTTCGGCTGTTTGTCATCAATCTGAAGGCCTGCCATTGCGCAGGCCTTTTTATTTTCCACACTCTCCGGCTAGCCAGGCAGAAAAATCACGCATGGCGGGCGTTTGCGCGCGCGACTGAAGCCTTGTTAACCAGTAACTTCCCAAACTGATTTCCGTCTCAAACGGACGCACAATCCGTTCGCTGTTCAGCAAATGGGTGAACATGTTTACCGGCGCAATGGCGATCCCGGCTCCGGCCTGTGCGGCTTCAAGCATGGTTATCGAGGAATCAAAAACCATAACCAGATGCGTCGGTGACGGGGGGGCTTCATCCGCAGCCTGTAGCCATGCCGCCCATTCATCACGCCTGTAGGAGCGCAACAGCGTGTGGTTCAGAACATCTTTCGGCGTCTGCAGTTCAGCAGCCAGCGCCGGAGAGCAAAGCGGCGACAGCGGCGCGTCGCACAGAAACGTCGCCTCAGTCCCGTGCCAGGCCCCGCTGCCAAATCGCACCGTATAGTCCAGCCCCTCCGCCGCCGGATCCACGCGGTTGTTATGGGTTGAAAGCTGGAGATCGATATGCGGATAGCGCCGACGAAACGCCTCGAGACGCGGCAGGAGAAAGCCGGTGGCAAACGTGCCCACGACGCCTAACTTAAGTTTTTCTCTCGCCTGCGTACCCGAAAAACGGTCCAGCACGCCCGCGATACGATCAAAGGAATCGTTTAGCACAGGTAACAGGTTTTCGCCTTCCGTGGTCAACATCAGACCACGAGATACGCGGACAAACAGCTGACAATGCAGATGTTCTTCCAGCGTCTTTACCTGCTGACTGATGGCGGAGTGCGTAACATTCAGCTCAATTGCGGCATGCGTGAAGCTTAGATGCCGGGCAGCGGCTTCAAAAGCTCTCAGAGAGTTCAGGGGGATATAGCTGCGGGTCATGGCATCACCTGTTAGAAAATCTTAAGCCTAATGCCAAATTTAATCGTTTGTCACCGGGAGTCAAATCCAACAAACTTGCCTCGTCTGACGGGCCCGGACTGCTATCATCTCTCTAAGGAAGGTTATCCATTATGAAAAAATCCCTCTGCCTGACGCTGCTCCTCGCCGCCTCATGCTCAAGCTTTGCCGCGCAAAAAGAACTGACCGCGCAGCAGATTGAAAAGCTCGTAAACCGCACCGTTGCGCCGTTAATGAAGGAACAGGCGATACCCGGTATGGCGGTGGCGGTAATCTATAAAGGCTACCCGCTGTATTTCACCTGGGGCAAGGCCGATGTGCAGCGTAACCAGCCGGTGACCCGGGAAACCCTGTTTGAGCTGGGCTCGGTCAGTAAAACCTTTACCGGCGTGCTGGGCGGCGATGCTCTGGCTCGCGGTGAAATTAGCCTTAGCGATCCGGCACAAAAATACTGGCCTGAACTGACCGGCGATCGGTGGCGGGGGATAACTCTGCTTCAGCTGGCAACCTATACCGCCGGTGGCCTGCCGCTGCAGGTGCCGGATGAAGTGACCAATAACGACGCTCTGCTTAAGTTCTACCAGACCTGGCAGCCACAGTGGGCTCCGGGTACGCAGCGGCTTTACGCCAACGCGAGCATCGGCCTGTTTGGTGCGTTGATGGTGAAACCGTCGGGAATGAGCTTCGATAAGGCCATGTCAAAACGCGTCTTTGAGCCGCTAAATCTCACGCACACCTGGATTAACGTTCCTGCCACGGAAGAGAGCCGCTATGCCTGGGGCTACCGCGACGGCAAGGCCGTGCGCGTCTCGCCCGGTATGCTGGATGCGGAAGCCTACGGCGTGAAGTCCAGCATCGAGGATATGGCGCACTGGGTCCAGGCCAACATGGCACCCGACCGTCTCGAGGATAAAACCCTGCAGCAGGGCATTCGGCTCGCGCAGTCCCGCTACTGGCGCGTGGGCAGCATGTATCAGGGGCTTGGCTGGGAGATGCTGAACTGGCCGGTGAAGGGGAAAACTATTATTGACGGTAGCGACAACAAGGTCGCTCTTGCGCCGCACCCGGCTACGCTCATTGACCCACCTGTGCCCGCAGTGAAAGCCTCGTGGGTACATAAAACCGGTTCAACGGGCGGCTTTGGTAGCTACGTGGCCTTCATTCCTGAGAAGCAGTTGGGTATCGTGATGCTGGCCAACAAAAGCTATCCGAATACGGAACGGGTTAGAGCCGCCTACGCTATTCTCGAAGCGCTGCAATAAACATGACAATGGCCTGCATCATGCAGGCCTTATTATTTCCGGCTTCGCTCACACTTTATTTCCTGCCGCCATCTACACTTAGCTAAAAACCCTGGAAGGAATCTGCTATGCGCATTTGGCCCGCTGTCACCGCGCTTGCGGTTGCATTATTCGTTGTCTCCTGTAGCGCCCCAACTCCCCCGCCCAGCGTCACGGTGGTCCAAAACTTCGACGCCAAACGCTTTATCGGTACCTGGTATGAAATCGCCCGCTTAGACCACAGTTTTGAAAGCGGCCTGAATCAGGTCACGGCTACCTACAGTTTTATGGATGATGGCGGTCTGCGCGTGATAAATCGCGGGTTTAATCCTGACAGGCAGATGTGGCAGCAGGCTGAAGGTAAAGCGTATTTCACCGGAGACCCAAGCGTCGCGGCGCTCAAAGTCTCGTTCTTTGGCCCGTTCTACGGTGGCTATAACGTGATTGCGCTGGATAAAGAGTATCGCCACGCGCTGGTGTGCGGGCCGGACCTCAGCTACCTGTGGATCCTTTCCCGCACGCCAACTATCAGCCGCGACCTCAAACAGCAGCTGCTGGCCATCGCTGCCCGGCAGGGATTCGCGGTGGATAAATTGATTTGGGTGAAACAACCCGGCAGTTAATGCGTGGAAAGTTTCAGTCCGATGATGCCAATAACGATCAGAGCCAGGCTAGCCAGACGCATCGGGTTAGCCGACTCGCCAAGTAGCAAAATCCCGGTGATGGCCGCGCCAACGGCACCAATCCCTGTCCACACGGCGTAGGCCGTTCCCGTAGGTAGCGTTTTCATCGCCCAGGCGAGCAAAGCCATACTGACAACCATCGCAATAATGGTGATAACGCTAGGCCACAGGCGGCTAAAGCCATGGGTGTACTTAAGACCAACCGCCCATACAACTTCCAGTAATCCAGCGATAAACAGAACGATCCAGGCCATAACAGCTCCAGTAAAAATGGGGCCGTCCCCGTTGTGAGATGCGCTTGCGGGTCGTCCCGTAAGGCTTAGGTGAGAAGGTCATTTTAGCACCCAAACGGCTGCCTGAAAATCCGTCCGCCCACGGCGCTCATTGAAATAATCGTTTCACCGGCCAGGCCTTACTAAGCCTGGAATTGACAGCGAATTCGAGCGCATTTCCGTGATTCATTTTGCCAAAATTATTCATATGATAAAACGTGGTTTGCCAGCCTGCAAACGCCGCAGTAATGATTAACGTGAAGCGTGAAAATGTATAAAATATTATTGGTTGATAGGTGTTACTTCAGCCGTCAGGGACTGACGCACTTGCTCAATCAGAAAAATAATCTGGCTACGGCAGTGAGTATTTCAGAGACAGACAGTTTGCTTCTCGCCCGGGAAAGAATAATTAAATGGCAACCTAATATGGTGATAGCCGATTTCAACAGCTTCTCAACTGCATTGCATAATATCCAACAACTTTCGACTATTTATTCTGCCTGTGGTGATACCACGCGTTTACTGCTGTTGCAAAGCGGGCAGCACTCCACCATTGCCGAGTACTGTGCCGCGCAGGGCAGTACTGATATTTGGGATAAGTCACTATCATTACCTGCGCTAACGTCGCTCATTCAGCAGACTATTGCGACTCGCCCGCCATTCCGCGAAGTGAAACGGCATATTACTCCGCTGCTGACCTTACGCGAAGAGAGAATATTAAAACTCTGGAAGGAAGAAGCTAATAATGAATATATCGCACGGGTAATGGATATAAGCGTAAAAACGGTTTATACGTATAAGCGAAACATTCGTTTAAAGCTCGGCGCAGATAATAGACTATCGCTATTTCTGAATATTCCTGAGACGGTTTTAGAATAGCGGCACGGTTATATTACCGTACCGCAAATCGTTATTGCTGAGCTTTTGTTGCCGCACCAGAAATAGCATGGCCGCCGCTCTGGATATCCTCACCTACACCGCGCGTGGTGTTGCAGGCGGTCAACAAGGATGAAAGAACGACGAGAGAGAAAAACGCAGCAAGGGTTTTCTTAATCATGAGCTTTTCCTTTTACCTGTGTTGTTTGTGTATAGCTCGTTAAGCATAGACAAAAAATGGCACAACGAAGGAAAAGCGAAGCGATTTAGGACTACGTGAAGTTATTTGTTGGCCGCGCGCTCGATGGCACCGCCGAGATGTTGCAGGTCTTCGCCAAAACCACGCGTGGTATGACACCCCGACAGCGCAGCGGCCAGCAGCGAGATAAAAAGAAGCTGTTTCAGTAAACGGTTCATTTTCCCTGCCCTGATAAAGCGGCGGCGCGAGCCTGAGGCACCGCGCCGCGAACCTTCGCGAAAATTACTTCACGCGAGAAACGTATTCACCAGAACGGGTGTCAACTTTGATGACTTCGCCGATCTGTACGAACAACGGAACTTTAACCACGGCGCCGGTGGTCAGGGTAGCTGGCTTGCCGCCGGTCCCTGCGGTATCGCCTTTCAGACCTGGATCGGTTTCAACGATTTCCAGCTCAACGAAGTTTGGTGGGGTCACGGAGATTGGCTGGCCGTTCCACAGGGTCACGATGCACTCAGCCTGGTCCAGCAGCCATTTAGCGTTTTCGCCAACGGCTTTCTCGTCCGCAGCCAGCTGCTCGAAGGTTTGGTTGTTCATGAAGTGGTAGAACTCACCGTCGTTGTACAGGTAAGTCAGGTTCATATCGACAACGTCAGCGCCTTCTGCAGAGTCGGTAGACTTGAAGGTTTTCTCAACGCGGGTACCGGTCAGCAGACGACGCAGCTTAACGCGCGCGAATGCCTGGCCTTTGCCCGGTTTTACGAATTCGCTGGCTTCAACCGCGTACGGTTCGCCATCCATCATGATTTTAAGACCGGCACGGAAATCGTTGCTAGAATAAGTCGCCATAAGGCCCTCTGAATTTGTTAACTGGTAGCTTAGCCAAAAAAATGGCACACATTGTAACCCTAAATCCCCCTCACAGAGAAGATTGGTTAACGCAACTTGCCGATGTTATAACCGATCCTGATGAACTGCTGCACATTTTAAATGTAGCCGCTGATGAAGAATTGCTCGCCGGACGTGAAGCAAGGCGTCTTTTTGCCCTGCGCGTCCCTCGTGCCTTCGTCGAACGCATGGAGAAAGGCAACCCTAACGACCCGCTGCTGCGCCAGGTTTTGACCGCAAAACAGGAGTTCGTTGCCGCCCCCGGTTTCACAACCGATCCGCTGGAAGAGCAGCACAGCGTGGTGCCAGGCCTGTTGCACAAATACCGCAACCGCGCCCTGCTGCTGGTGAAAGGCGGCTGTGCCGTAAACTGTCGTTATTGCTTCCGTCGCCATTTCCCTTATGCCGACAACCAGGGCAACAAGCGCAACTGGCAGACCGCGCTCAGCTACATCAGCGAGCACCCTGAGCTGGACGAAATTATCTTCTCAGGCGGCGATCCGCTGATGGCGAAAGATAACGAGCTGGACTGGCTCATCGGCGAGCTGGAGGCCATTCCTCACATCAAGCGCCTGCGAATTCATAGCCGCCTGCCGATCGTCATTCCTGCCCGCATTACCGATACGCTGGCGGCAAGAATTGCCCGCTCATCGCTTCAGGTGCTGCTGGTAAACCACATTAACCACGCCCAGGAGATTGGCGACGATTTCCGCTCGGCCATGGCGAAGCTGCGCCAGGCTGGCGTCACGCTGCTCAACCAAAGCGTGCTGCTGCGCGGCGTGAACGATAACGCGCAAACGCTGGCGAATTTGAGCAATGCATTATTCGATGCAGGCGTGATGCCGTATTACCTGCACGTGCTCGACAGGGTTCAGGGCGCGGCCCACTTTATGGTGGAAGACGAAGAAGCCCGGGCTATTATGCGGGAGCTGCTGACGTTGGTTTCTGGCTATATGGTACCGAAGCTGGCAAGAGAGATTGGCGGAGAGCCAAGCAAGACGCCGCTGGATTTGCAGCTGAGGCAGAAGTGAGAGCGTAGCGCTCTCACCCTGCTCTTTTCTCCCAACAGAAGAAAAAGCCGCTCAGTGTGGCCGTCTTCTGCTGGGTGAGGGTAAGGCTTACTGAATCAGTTCGGGCACTTATAAACCTGGCCGGTCATTTTGCTGGCCGTTGGCGCAAAGCTCGACAGCAGGGTCTGGGTTGGGCTGCTCACGCCGTACAGCACGTTACCGCCCATCTCGGCCGCATTGTTACGCAATGCATTCGCCGCGCCGCGCATCGAACCGCCTTCATCACCGTGCTGGCCTGACAGCCAGTTGCTCTGTTCCCCGGTGGCGGTGCCTAACAGACGGCATTCGCTACCCGGCTTGTCTTCCACAAAACGAACGCTCTGGCCGCTGGAGCTCAGCTGATTGCCCGTGCTACATCCTGCCAGCAGCAGCGCTGCCACAACCACTCCCGATGAGACTTTCATGCGCATGTTATTCCCCGTAATCAAGGTATTGAGCCGTTATTGCCCGGTATGACCTTATACCAGACTGTGAACAAAAGAAAAAACCCTCAGACATTTCTGACTGAGGGTTTCTTTAACACAAGGTGCGAAGGCGAATTACATCATGCCGCCCATGCCACCCATGCCGCCCATACCAGCAGCGCCTAAGTCAGGCGCATCGCCTTTAGGCATGTCGGTAACCATGCACTCGGTAGTGATCATCAGGCCCGCAACGGAAGCCGCGTACTGCAGCGCAGAACGAGTTACTTTGGTTGGGTCCAGGATACCGAAGTCGATCATGTTGCCGTATTCTTCGGTAGCTGCGTTGTAACCGTAGTTACCTTCGCCCGCTTTCACCGCGTTGGTGACAACAGATGGCTCTTCACCGGCGTTAGAAACGATCTGACGCAGAGGTGCTTCCATCGCGCGCAGCGCAACTTTGATACCCACGTTCTGGTCTTCGTTCTGAGCGGTCAGATCAGCCAGTTTCGCAGCAACGCGAACCAGCGCTACGCCACCACCGGCAACCACGCCTTCTTCAACCGCAGCACGGGTAGCGTGCAGGGCATCGTCGACGCGAGCTTTTTTCTCTTTCATTTCAACTTCGGTAGCAGCACCGACTTTGATTACCGCTACGCCGCCCGCCAGTTTCGCTACGCGTTCCTGCAGTTTTTCACGGTCGTAGTCAGAAGTTGCTTCTTCAATCTGCTTACGAATCTGACCAACGCGGCCCTGAATAGCGGCTTCTTCACCCACGCCATCGATGATGGTGGTGGTGTCTTTGTTGATAACAACGCGTTTAGCCTGGCCGAGGTCTTCCAGGGTCGCTTTTTCCAGCTCCATACCGATCTCTTCAGAGATAACGGTACCGCCGGTCAGGGTTGCGATGTCCTGCAGCATAGCTTTACGGCGGTCGCCGAAGCCAGGTGCTTTAACCGCAGCCACTTTCACGATGCCACGCATGGTGTTAACCACCAGGGTAGCCAGCGCTTCGCCTTCAACGTCTTCAGCGATGATCAGCAGCGGTTTGCCTGCTTTCGCAACGGCTTCCAGCACCGGCAGCATTTCGCGGATGTTGGAGATTTTTTTGTCAGCCAGCAGGATGAACGGGCTTTCCAGCTCAACAGCGCCAGTTTCTGGCTTGTTGATGAAGTATGGGGACAGGTAGCCGCGGTCGAACTGCATACCTTCCACAACGTCCAGTTCGTCTTCCAGACCGGTACCGTCTTCAACGGTGATCACGCCTTCTTTACCGACTTTATCCATCGCTTCTGCGATAAGTTTACCTACGGTTTCGTCGGAGTTAGCGGAGATAGTACCAACCTGTGCAATCGCTTTAGAGTCGGAGCACGGTACGGACAGCGCTTTCAGCTCTTCAACAGCAGCAACAACGGCTTTATCGATACCGCGTTTCAGGTCCATTGGGTTCATGCCGGCAGCAACGGCTTTCAGGCCTTCGGTGATGATAGCCTGAGCCAGTACGGTTGCGGTGGTGGTGCCGTCGCCTGCAGCGTCGTTCGCTTTAGAGGCAACTTCTTTCACCATCTGCGCGCCCATGTTTTCGAACTTGTCTTCCAGCTCGATTTCACGCGCTACGGAAACACCATCTTTGGTGATGGTCGGTGCACCGAAAGATTTATCCAGGACCACGTTACGGCCTTTAGGACCGAGGGTAACTTTCACTGCATCTGCCAGTACGTTAACGCCGCGCAGCATTTTTACACGAGCGTCGTTACCGAATTTTACGTCTTTAGCTGCCATTTCTTCTATTCCTCAAATTCGTTCAGGTTCGTGCGTCAAATTACGCTTCAACAATTGCCAGGATGTCGCTTTCGGACATGATCAGCACTTCTTCGTTGTCGATTTTCTCGGACTTCACGCCGTAGCCATCGTTGAAGATAACGATGTCACCCACTTTCACGTCCAGCGGCTGCACGCTACCGTTTTCCAGGATGCGGCCTTTACCGACAGCAACGATCTCGCCACGCGTTGATTTGCCCGCTGCGGAGCCAGTCAGAACGATGCCGCCCGCAGATTTGGACTCAACTTCTTTACGCTTGACGATGACACGATCATGTAATGGACGAATGCTCATTGATAGCTCTCCTTTGAGAAAGTCAGTATCAGATAGTTAGGTAACGCCGTCCCAAATGGGTTATCGGCTGGTGACCTGATTAATGGGGATGCGCCTTCCCCCCTTCAAGGGGGGAAAACAAAAAAAACTAAAATTTAACGATCGTCCCGGCGCTGGTCGTCGAGGCGCTTTGGTCCATCGTCTTTGCGCTGAAACTCGCCGTCGAAGGTATCGCCACCCTCGCTGCCGGCGCTAAAACCGCCGCCCGGCATGCGGGAGAAACGCAAATGCGGCATCAGCTTCAGCGTCAGGTGCTTTTGCACCGGCGGCAGAAGCAGCAGCAGGCCGAGGAAGTCGGTAAAGAAGCCCGGCAGCATCAGCAGGATACCGGCCATGATCAGCGAAACGCTTTTGATCATCTCCGCCGCAGGGCTTTCGCCCGCCGCCATCTTCTGCTGCATCAGCATCAGGTTTTTAAAGCCCTGATTACGCACCAGGGACAGGCCAATCACCGAAGTGAAAATAACCAGAATCAGGGTCATAAAGACCCCCAGAACGTGTGCCACCTGTATGAACAGCGAAATTTCGATGTAAACATAGAGGAAAAAGGCAATAAACGGGATCCAGCGCACTATACGCTCCTGTCAATGGGCGAGCCCGGTAGTGGCCTCGCGAAAAATGGATTGGCAATTATGCGTAGGGGTGAAATGGCGACGACATAGACAAAGATCAATGCTTATTCAGTGAATTTTTTCTGGAAATTTTCAACTATTGACCTATATCACATATTAATAATTGTTATGCGCAGCGGGTTTTAATAAGTGATCCAGGTTACTGCTTTTCGCTATCATCAGCATATCATCACGATAACGCGGTCGAATATGGACATAATCGTCGGCCTATTAAGCTCACAACCACATTTCGTGTGTGTGAATAATACAGCGCATTTATCTGCAGCTTTACTAAGAAGGTTCACATGTTAAATAACATTCGTATCGAAGAAGATTTGTTGGGTACCAGGGAAGTGCCAGCGGATGCCTATTATGGTGTTCACACTCTGAGAGCGATTGAAAACTTCTACATTAGCAACAGTAAAATCAGCGACATACCGGAATTTGTACGCGGTATGGTGATGGTGAAAAAAGCGGCGGCAATGGCGAACAAGGAACTGCAAACCATTCCGAAGAGCATCGCGAACACCATCATTCAGGCCTGTGATGAAGTCCTGAACAACGGCAAATGCATGGATCAGTTCCCGGTAGACGTCTACCAGGGCGGCGCGGGTACTTCCGTTAACATGAACACCAACGAAGTGCTCGCCAATATCGGTCTGGAACTGATGGGCCACCAGAAAGGTGAATACCAGTTCCTGAACCCGAACGACCACGTCAACAAATGCCAGTCCACCAACGACGCCTACCCAACCGGCTTCCGTATCGCGGTTTACACCTCGATTATCAAACTGATCGACGCTATCAACCAGCTGGGCGAAGGCTTCCAGCGTAAAGCGGTTGAGTTTGCAGAGATCCTGAAAATGGGCCGTACCCAGCTGCAGGACGCGGTGCCGATGACCCTCGGCCAGGAATTCCACGCGTTTAACGTGCTGCTTACCGAAGAAACCAAAAACCTGCTGCGCACTGCGGAACTGCTGCTTGAAGTTAACCTTGGCGCAACCGCCATCGGTACTCGCCTTAATACCCCGGATGGCTACCAGCAGCTGGCGGTTCAGAAGCTGGCGGAAGTGAGCGGCCTGCCTTGCGTACCGGCAGAAGACCTGATTGAAGCAACCTCCGACTGCGGCGCTTATGTCATGGTGCACAGCTCGTTGAAACGCCTGGCCGTGAAGATGTCGAAAATCTGTAACGACCTGCGCCTGCTCTCTTCCGGCCCGCGTTCCGGCCTGAACGAAATTAACCTGCCGGAATTGCAGGCGGGCTCGTCCATCATGCCGGCCAAAGTGAACCCGGTAGTACCGGAAGTGGTTAACCAGGTCTGCTTCAAAGTTATCGGCAACGACACCACGGTGACCATGGCTTCTGAAGCCGGTCAGCTGCAGCTGAACGTGATGGAGCCGGTGATTGGCCAGGCGATGTTCGAGTCCATCCACATTCTGACCAACGCCTGCTACAACCTGCTGGAAAAATGCATCAACGGCATCACCGCGAATAAAGAAGTGTGTGAGAGCTACGTGTATAACTCCATTGGCATCGTGACTTACCTGAACCCGTTCATTGGCCACCACAACGGCGATATCGTCGGCAAGATTTGTGCGGAAACCGGCAAGAGCGTGCGCGAGGTCGTGCTGGAGCGCGGCCTGCTGACCGAAGCCGAGCTGGACGATATTTTCTCCGTCCATAACCTGATGCACCCGGCTTACAAAGCTAAGCGCTATACCGATGAAAACGAACAATAATTCATCAGCATAAACGCCAAAAGGCACGTCCAACCGGACGTGCCTTTTTCATTTCAACGGTATACGAAAACATAACAACTCATTTTCATCTCATTAAAACTTCAAGGAAGCAACCATGATAGTCATCGAGCTCATCATCGTGTTAGCAGCGATTTTTCTGGGGGCAAGGCTTGGCGGGATAGGCATTGGCTATGCGGGAGGGCTGGGGGTTTTAGTTCTCGCCGCGATGGGCGTAAAACCCGGCAGCATCCCCTTCGACGTTATTTCCATCATTATGGCGGTGATCGCGGCTATCTCAGCGATGCAAATTGCGGGCGGCCTGGATTACCTCGTCAATCAAACTGAAAAACTATTACGCAAAAACCCTAAATACATCACGATTCTTGCCCCGATTGTGACCTGGTTTTTGACCATCTTCGCCGGTACCGGCAACATCTCGCTGGCCACGCTGCCGGTGATTGCCGAAGTCGCCAAGGAACAGGGCATCAAACCCTGCCGTCCGCTCTCAACGGCGGTGGTTTCGGCCCAGATAGCCATTACCGCCTCGCCGATTTCCGCCGCGGTAGTTTACATGTCGTCAGTGATGGAAGGCCATGGCGTCAGCTACATCCAGCTGCTGTCGGTGGTTATCCCTTCCACGCTGCTGGCGGTGCTGGTGATGTCGTTCCTGGTGTCTATCCTGTTTGACTCAAAGCTGTCCAATGACCCGGTTTACCTCAAACGCCTGGAAGAAGGCCTGATTGAGCTGCGCGGCGACAAGCAAATCGAGATTAAACCTCGCGCCAAAACCTCCGTCTTCCTCTTCCTGCTCGGCGTGGTTGGCGTGGTTATTTATGCCATCGTCAACAGCCCAAGCCTTGGCCTCGTCGCTACGCCGCTGATGAATACCACCAATGCGATCCTGATTATTATGCTGTCGGTCGCTACCCTGACCACCGTTATCTGCGGCGTAGAAACGGAAAGCATTCTCAACTCCAGCACCTTCAAGGCCGGCATGAGCGCCTGTATTTGTATTCTTGGCGTAGCCTGGCTGGGCGATACCTTTGTTTCCGCAAACATTGACTGGATCAAAGAGACCGCAGGCAGCGTGATTCAGGGCCACCCATGGCTGCTGGCGGTAATTTTCTTCTTTGCTTCGGCGCTGCTTTACTCCCAGGCCGCGACGGCTAAAGCGCTGATGCCGATGGCGCTAGCTCTGAGCGTTTCGCCGTTAACCGCCGTCGCTTCTTTCGCCGCCGTCTCTGGCCTGTTTATTCTGCCAACCTACCCGACTCTGGTCGCCGCGGTACAGATGGACGATACCGGCACCACGCGTATCGGTAAATTTGTCTTCAACCATCCGTTCTTTATTCCCGGCACAATGGGCGTAGTGCTGGCGGTCTGCTTTGGCTTCGTGTTCGGCACCATCCTGCTGTAAATCTCTTCAAAGACGGGTCGTTATTCGGCCCGTCCTTCCCTCCTCATGCTATAGTCGATGCCGTTTCCTCCCATAATGAGGTTTGTGATGTCGATGACTCAGGCTGTCGTTGTACTCTGTACCGCACCGGATGAAGCCAGCGCTCAGGACCTGGCCGCGAAAGTCCTGGCGGAAAAACTTGCCGCCTGCGTAACGCTGCTGCCGGGCGCGACTTCGCTCTATTACTGGGAAGGAAAGCTGGAGCAGGAGTATGAAGTACAAATGCTGCTCAAGAGCGACGTGGACCACCAGGAGGCGCTGCTTGCCTGCCTGAAAACCCATCACCCTTACCAAACGCCAGAGCTGCTGGTTCTGCCAGTTGCACACGGAAACAGTGAATATCTCTCATGGCTCTACGCATCATTACGCTAGTCCTGCTGCTTTGCAGTTCGCAGGCCTTCGCCGGGCTGTTTGACGCCCAGAATAAAACCCAGTTTGTCCCGGTCGACCAGGCCTTCGCCTTCGACTTTCAGCAGTCCGATCGCCAGTTAACCCTCAACTGGCAGATAAAACCCGGCTACTACCTTTACCGCCAGCAGATAAAAGTGGTGCCCACCAGCGCGGACATTGCGCCTCTGGCTATTCCCAAAGGCACCTGGCACGAGGATGAGTTCTACGGCAAAACCGAGATCTTCACCCAGCAGCTGAATCTGCCGATTACGATTAACTCCGCCGGTAAAGGCTCGGCCATCAGCGTCACCTACCAGGGCTGCGCCGAAGCCGGGTTCTGCTACCCGCCGGAAACGCGCGTTGTGCCGCTGAATGCAGTCGCTCCTCTGGATCAACCCGACTCTGCAGTTGATTCCCCCCTCTCTCCTGAAGGGGAGAGGGCCGGGGTGAGGGGCGCAGACGACTCCGCCCCCGCATCGCTCCCCTTCTCTGCGCTGTGGGCCTTCCTGATCGGCATTGGCATCGCCTTCACGCCCTGCGTGCTGCCGATGTACCCGCTGATCTCCGGCATCGTTCTGGGCGGTAAACAACGCCTGTCCACCGCCAGAGCGCTGCTGCTGGCCTTTGTTTACGTCCAGGGCATGGCGCTGACCTACACCGCTCTCGGTCTGGTCGTTGCCGCCGCCGGGCTTCAGTTCCAGGCCGCGCTACAGCATCCCTACGTGCTGATTGGCCTGTCGGTGCTTTTTATCCTGCTCGCCGCATCGATGTTCGGTCTGTTCACGCTGCAGCTGCCGTCGTCGCTGCAAACGCGCCTGACGCTGATGAGCAACCGTCAGCAAGGTGGCTCGGCGGGCGGCGTCTTTGCTATGGGCGCGCTGGCCGGGCTTATCTGCTCGCCGTGCACCACTGCGCCGCTGAGCGCTATCCTGCTGTACATCGCGCAAAGCGGAAATATGTGGCTCGGCGGCGGCACGCTTTACCTTTACGCGCTGGGCATGGGCCTGCCGCTGATCCTGATCACAGTCTTCGGCAACCGCCTGCTGCCGAAAAGCGGGCCGTGGATGGAAAGCGTCAAAACCGCCTTTGGTTTTGTGATTCTGGCGCTGCCGGTATTCCTGCTGGAACGCGTACTCGGCGACACCTGGGGGCTAAGGCTGTGGAGCCTGTTGGGCGTAGCCTTCTTCGGCTGGGCGTTTATCACCAGCCTCGGGGCGAAGAAATCCTGGCTGCGCGTGCTGCAAATCATCCTGCTGGGTGCCGCGCTGGTCGCCGCTCGCCCGCTGCAGGACTGGGCTTTTGGCTCTCCGGCATCCGCTCAGGCAGTCCCTCACCTCAGCTTTAGCAAAATAGCTAACGTTGAGCAGCTCGACGCCGCGCTGGCCAACGCGAAAGGCAAACCGGTGATGCTCGATTTGTACGCCGACTGGTGCGTGGCGTGTAAAGAGTTTGAGAAATACACCTTTAGCGATCCGCAGGTGCAAAAAGCGCTGTCTGATACCGTTTTACTCCAGGCCGACGTCACGGCAAATAACGCCGATGACAAAGCCCTGTTGAAGCATTTACAGGTGCTTGGCCTGCCGACCATTTTATTCTTTGATACTCACGGCCTCGAGCAGCCAGCAGCCCGCGTAACGGGCTTTATGGATGCCCGCGCGTTTAGCGAGCATTTGCGCAATCGCAGCCAGTAAACAACACTTGATCCGTTGGGAAACGTAAGGAGAAAACCGTGCAACGCGAAGAAGTTTTAGAGCACGCCCTGCATGTCCTTGAACGTGAAGGCATTGCCAGCACGACGCTGGAGATGGTGGCGCAAGAAGCCGATTACCCGCTCGCTGAGGTTCGACAGTTTTGGCCCGACAGCGAAGCCCTGCTGTACGACGCCCTGCGCTACTTAAGCTCGCAGGTAGACGTCTGGCGGCGCCAGCTGATGCTGGATGAAGAGATGACGCCGGAGCAAAAGCTGCTGAAACGCTACCATGCCCTGACCGAATGCGTGAGTAACCAGCGCTACCCCGGCTGCCTGTTTATTGCCGCCTGCACGTTCTACCCCGACGCCGCGCACCCGATTCATCAGCTTGCAGACCAGCAGAAAAAAGCGGCCTGGGAGTACACTCACGAGCTGCTGACGCAGATGGAAGTGGATGACCCGACGATGGTCGCCCACCAAATGGAGCTGGTGCTGGAAGGCTGCCTGAGTAAGCTATTGGTGAAGCGCAGCCAGGCCGATATCGACACAGCCAGGACCCTTGCGGAAGATATTCTGCGCTTTGCGCTGTGCCGCACCGGCGGGGCATTAACCTGAAGCACGTCTTTTTGCTGCCCTTGACTGAAAAGCAGGCAATCAGCATAGTTTTAGGGATTTTTTATGACAAAGCCGTTGACGCCTGGCGGCCTTTACGGTTTAATGCGGCCCGTTGCCCGGATAGCTCAGTCGGTAGAGCAGGGGATTGAAAATCCCCGTGTCCTTGGTTCGATTCCGAGTCCGGGCACCACTATTTAAAGAAACCAGCCTACGGGCTGGTTTTTTGCTTTCTGGCGTCTGGACTCTCCATCGAACAAGTTCGATTATTCGTCTCATCCTGAGACTCACCCCTTCGGGGCCAGCGCAAGCGCTGTTCAAACGCCTTCGGCGTTAGTCCGAGTCCGGGCACCACTATTTAAAGAAACCAGCCTACGGGCTGGTTTTTTGCTTTCTGGAGTCTGGCGTCTGGACTCTGGACTCTCCATCGAACAAGTTCGATTATTCAGCCGCGTCAACATCGCCCTCTTCCAGCCACCTTTCCAGTGCCAAATAAAAGCGACGGCGCTCCTCTGCACAAATGTCCAAACGGGGATCTAACCTGGTTTTTTTGAGTGATGTGTAGAGCGGCGGTTCTTACGAACCCCAAAAAGCATTTAGCCTACTGAAGCCAAAAATTCAGCGTGATCAGGCCGCAGGTGAGCAGCGCGGTGAGGATTAATTCGAAACTGTAGCGTCGCAACATTATCTGAACTCCAGAAAGAAACACCCGGCAAGCCGGGTGTTTGTGTTAACGCTTCAAGCTAACGGGGTAGCCCCGCCTGACTTATGCTGCTGGCTGAACAGCTGGTTTTGCTGCAGCTTTATGGTGTTTTTTCACGTGTTTCTTAGCAGCCTGCGCTTTCTGAGCAACAGGTTTTACTGCTTTTTTATGATGCTTTTTAGCCGCCTGAGCCTTCTGTGCTGCCGCAGGTTTTACTGCTTTTTTGTGGTGCTTTTTGGCAGCCTGAGCTTTCTGCTCGGTCGCTGGCTTAGCGGCTTTTTTGTGATGCTTTTTAGCGGCCTGAGCTTTCTGAACGGCAGCTTTTTTGTGTTTCTTATGGTGCGTTACTTTTGCCGCTGGAACTTTAGCAGCAGGTGCAGCGGCGGTGGTTGCCGGAGCAGCGGCTGGTGCGGTAGCGGTAGTGTCAGCAGCGAAAGCAGCGGAAGACAGACCCATAGCAGCGGCAACAACCAGAGCTAATACTTTTTTCATTTCGACATCCTCGAATTTGTTTTTGTGTGTACCCCACTGCGGGGCCGTTGAAATGAACTATAGGCGTGTCGAATAAACTCTTCAGTGAGTGTTTGGTATCGGCGTGTAATGAAATGTACAACACACACGCTGCTGGCCTGCCAGGCTGTTTTCAGCCGTCATTCCCCGACACGTCCCGGTAAACCATCAGATTGTTACGCTTCTCACCGGGACGATTATCTTCCCAGAAAAATGTCATTCCCGCAGGCGCAGGCTGTAGCTTATCGCCGAGCACAATCAGCCAGCGGCAATTCTCAGGCCTGCTGAAGGTCTTTTGTGGCCGATGCAGAATGCCTGCAAAGTAGTAGAGCATCGGTGCTTCAGATTCACCAATGCGGTAAGACGCCATACAGTCATGCGCCTGGTACTGCCCGGCAAGGTGACTTTTGAGATCGGTAAAGACGCCTTCGTAGCCTTTACTGTAATCGAACCAGCCGACCATCAAGGTAAACGCCACGCTCCAGACAGAGACCGCACCTAATCCCCAACTCAGGGCGGCACGCAATGCCGGGTTGAGCGCACCAGATAAACGCGCGCGGCTAAACCACAGCGCAGTGATAGCCAGAGCAAACAGGCACAGCGGCCAGGAGAAATGCAGCTCGTAGCTCGTCGGCAGCCAACGCTCAAGAGGATCCAACCACCCTCTTTTATCGCCGCTAATCTTCAGCAGATAGACGCCCCACACCACCACCAGCAGGACTGACCAGAGCGTGGCGGCAAAATAAGAGAAATAACGTAGCGTTTTCTCTTTTATTAACGGCAGCAGCTGAGAGCCCAATATGGCCAGCGGGCCAACAAAGGGCATCAGATATAAAGCACGGCTGCTCGCCGACATCTGCAGAACAATAATCCCCAGCAGCGGAAACAGAGTAATAGCAAAGTCATCCTGACTCTTCAGGCGCTTAAGAGGGTGACGGAGAAAATATAGCGTTGCCAGTATGCCGGACGGCAGTGCAAAAAGCACAATCGCCTCGGGGACTCGCATCAGATTGGCTTTAGCCCCGAGCTTTGCAACAGAAAACCCCAGGAAGCGGCCAATGTTATTTTCCCAGAACCACACTATAAACAGATCCGGATGCTTCATATAAAGCAGCACCGGCCAGGGAAGAATAAAGGCAAGTGAAACGACTCCCGCAAGAATAACAGGCTTCCAAAAGGATTTTGTCCGGCATTGCGCGAAAAATAGAGAACTAAAAAATAGCGTTATCCACAGCACGCCGGGAATAAAAACGCCTTTCGATAACAGGGTGACCACCGTCCCCACGCAAACCCATACGGCCGAGGCGGCTATTTTTTCCTGACGGATAAGTCCTACAATGCCATAGAGCGCCACGGTTGCACCGGCAGTGAGGGCCGTATCGCTGAACATATCATGGCTGTGACGCAGAATGCCCGGCGCGCTGACATACACGGTGAAAGCTAGCCAAATACGGTAATCCGTCAGGCTTTCACTACGAAATACTCTCCTCGCCAGCAGAATAAAAAATGAAAAATTAATAACAGAAAACAATAACGTTGCGGTGCGAGCTGCATCATGCATCGGCAGTACGCCAGAGAATAAATGCACCATCAGCGTGGCCGTCCAGTAATAAAGCGGTGGTTTTTCCATAAAAGGCTCACCGGCATTCACAGGCACCAACCAGTTGCCTGTTTCATACATGGTTTGAATCACGCCAAAAGTATAATTTTCATCCTGCTTCCACGGCGTATGCCCATATATTCCCGGCAACAAATAAATAAACAGAAAACCAATAAACAGAAGGAGTACTTTTCCATCCTTGCGCTGCAACATAAAAACATCACTCCTTTACATGATTTGACTGATTATTTCTGGCGGTAACTAACCAGGAGGCATTTGGAATTAAGGCATACCCTGCCGCAAGACATTACAAACCTGGAACACAACGGAAAATAAACAGCGTGCGTCATTCCAGGCTCATGGCAGCTTTTTGCGGGTTTGTTGATGAAATAAACAGGTTAGAAACATAAAAAGGATCGATCCTGCCATAGACACGGAACGCGCCCCCTCTTTTCAAAGACGCCGCGCAACTTTGACCAAAATCAAAGTTGCATCTGGTTAGCAGGTTAAACGGTGGATATGCGTGACCGGCCTGGATATAAAGGCGAACGATAATAACTATCATTACCGTTCGCAAGGATGAGTTTATGCCAGGGAAACGTAAAACCTACACGGCCTTTTCAGCCATACCTCTGTTTGTTGCGGGAGCCGTTGCCGCTCCCGCCGCTGCATTTGCCCAGGAAAACACCGCGCCTGAAGATACCATCATCGTCAGCGCCAGCCGCTCGGAAACCAACCTCTGGAACAGCCCGGTCACCGTCCAGGTCGTGGACAGAAAAACGCTTGAGAACTCAACCAGCGTCTCGATTGCCGACGATCTGCGTGACATTCCCGGCGTAGAAGTCACGGATAATTCATTGGCGGGGCGAAAGCAGATCCGCATCCGCGGGGAAGCCTCGTCACGCGTGCTGGTTTTGATTGATGGCCAGCAGGTCACCTGGCAGCGCGCCGGCCAGGACTACGGCGCGGGCCTGCTTATCGATGAATCCGCCCTGGAGCGAATTGAAGTTATTAAAGGCCCCTACTCCGTTCTTTATGGCTCACAGGCCATCGGCGGGGTGGTGAATTTCATCACCAAAAAAGGCGGTGACAAGCCGCTGGGCGGGCTGGTAAAAGCCACCTGGAACTCGGCAACGGCAGGCTGGCAGGAATCCGCCGCCGCCTGGGGCAGCATCGGCCAGTTCGACTATCGCATTAACGGCAGCTACTCGGATCAGGGCAACAGAAAAACGCCAGATGGGCGGCTGGATAACACCCACTTTCGCAATAACGGCCAGGGCCTGTGGCTGGGCTACAGCTTCGACCGCCAGAAAATCGGCCTGTCTCTCGACCGCTACCGCCTCTCCACGCAAACCTGGTACAGCGATCCGGCTCACCAGTTCGATACTTTTAGCGTCAGGATCCCGGCAATGACGCGGGAAAAAATCGGGCTGTTTTACGATTATGACGTCGACGGAAACTACCTGAAAAAAATCCACCTCGATGCCTATAACCAGACCGTCGAACGCCAGTTTGAAAATGAAGTCGCCACTACGCAGCCGATTCCCTCGCCCATCATCCAGGCGTTAAGCGTAAAAAATCAGACCCAAACCCACGATAAGCAGTACACCCAGGGCGTGACGCTGCAAACTAACTTCTCGCTGCCGGCCGGGAACGATCTGGTGCTTGGGGCGCAGTATCAGCACGACAAAGTGAACCAGAATTCCAGCGGCTACACGCGCCAGACGGCGAAAACCGGGTTCTTTGATATCGAAACCCGCACCCGGTCGCAGGATAAATCAGAGCAAACTAATACCTCGCTGTTTGCTCAGAACACCTGGCATCTGGCCGATGACTGGACCTGGACCGTGGGAGCCAGGCAATACTGGCTGGCCTCAAAGCTCATCAACAGCAGCTCGCAAACGGTTGAAGGCGGTGTGGCAACCAGCAGCACCAAAGGCGACAAGTCGACCAGCGATAGCCAGTTTGTGGGTGCCACCAGCCTGAACTACTCCGGGTTTAAAGATATCGAGCTGCGCGCCGCCTTTGCCCAGGGCTACGTCTTCCCGACGCTGGTACAGCAATTTATGCAAACCTCCGCCGGCGGCGGCCTGACTTATGGCAACCAGAACCTGAGCCCTGAACATTCCAATAACTACGAAATCGGTGCCCGCTATAAGGGCAATCTGTGGTTGGTGGACGGCACGGCATACTACTCCGAAGCGAAAGATTACATCGCTTCGCGGGCCTGCGAAGGGCAAGCCGTTTGTCAGGGAAACAGCGGCAGCGCACGAGCCGACTACCGCTACTACGACAATATCAATCGAGCCAAAACCTACGGCATAGAGCTCAGCGCCGAGTATAACGGCTGGGCCATCTCCCCTTATCTGAGCGGTAACCTCCTGCGTCGTCAGTATCAGAGCAGCACGTTGAAAACCTGGGATACCGGGGAACCCGCCGTTAACGGCCGCTTTGGGGTCAGGCATACGCTTATGCTCAACGCCATGAACCTCACCTCCGACGCCTTCATCCGCGCCGCTTCCCGAGCCAAAGAAAATACCGGCGACGGTGAAAGGCGCTACCCCGGCTGGGCTACGCTGAATCTGGCGGTAAATGCAGAATTTGGTGACAACGACCAGTACCAGGTCAACTTTGCGCTGAATAATCTGACCAACAAGCGCTACCAGACCGCCCACGAATCTATTCCGGAAGCGGGCTTCAATACGGCCCTCGGCTTTGGGTGGAAATTCTGATGAAGAAAAGTCATTTTGCCGTACTGCTGGCGCTGACGGCGTCATTTTCCACCGCTGCCGGCGAGCGGCTGGTTGTTGCCGGAGGTTCACTGACAGAACTCGTTTACGCGCTGGGCGCAGGCGCTCAGGTAGTTGGCGTAGACGAAACCACAGCCTGGCCGCCGGAAACGGAAAAATTGCCGCACACCGGCCCGTGGATGCAGCTCAGCAGCGAAGCCATATTGTCGCTGCGCCCTGAGCGCTTCATCACCTGGCAGGACGCTGGCCCACACATCGTCTTTGAACAGCTTAAAAAAACCAAAGTGAACGTGCTGTTGCTCCCACGAGTTCCCGCCACGGTCGAACAAATGTATGAAAATATTCAAACACTTGCTAATGCCCTGGGTAGCCCGCAGCAGGGCAAAGCACTGATTGCCAGCCTGCGCCAACGGCTGGAGGCCATAGCCAAAAGCAGTGCCCTCAAACCCCATCCCGTCAGGGCGATGTTTATTCTCTCTGCAGGCGGTAGCCTGCCGCAGGTTGCCGGCGCGGGCAGCGTGGCCGACACCATCCTGAAAATGGCGGGAGCCAGCAATATCGCCGGGCATCGCCAGTATCAGAGCTACAGCACCGAAGCGATGATAGCTGCGAATCCGGACGTGATTGTCGCCACGACCCAAATGACGCAGGGCAACCCTGACGCACTGAAGGCCATTCCCGGCATCACCCACACATCTGCCTGGAAAAATAAGCGGATAGTCATCATCGATCGGGCGCTGATCCTGGGCATGGGCCCGCGTATCGCAGAAGCCGTGGAACTACTGCATCACCAGTTTTGGCCTGATTCCGGGCAGAACGATTAAGGATTACTTCGAAATGAGCGACGCTGAACATGAAACCTGAACTGGATCTCCAGGCGCACTTCGCGCAACCCGGCGGGCAACCTTTTAAAGATCGTCACGCCACCATGCCGTGGCGCGGCGCTGCACCCGTTGCCAAAGAGCAGCTTGAGCAAACCTGGCAGCAGGTGATTGCCAGCCCAGCGCCTCCCGGCAAAAGGCTGGTCTATCTGCATATTCCCTTCTGCGCAACGCACTGTACCTTCTGCGGTTTTTATCAGAATCGCTACGAAGAAGACCACTGCGAGCGTTACACCCACGCGCTGCTCAGGGAAATTGAGCTGGAGGCCAGCAGCCCGCTGCACCAGTCCGCGCCCATTCACGCCATCTACTTTGGCGGGGGCACGCCTTCGGCGCTTTCGGCAAAAGATTTGGCGCGGATCATTACCGCCCTGCGCCGCAGCCTGCCGCTGGCGCCTGACTGCGAAATCACCATTGAAGGCCGGGTGCTGAATTTTGACGATGAGCGCATCGACGCCTGCCTCGACGCCGGTGCAAACCGCTTCTCCATCGGCATTCAGTCGTTTAACAGCAAAATCCGCAAGAAAATGGCGCGTACGTCCGACGGCCCCACAGCCCGGCGCTTTATGGAAAACCTCTGCAAACGCGATCGCGCCGCCGTGGTGTGTGACCTGCTGTTTGGCCTGCCGGGTCAGGATCGGCAACTGTGGGCAGAGGATCTGTCTATCGCGCGGGACATCGGCCTCGACGGAGTCGACCTTTATGCTCTGAACCTGCTGCCGCAAACGCCGCTGGGTAAAGCCGTGGAAAACGGACGTGTTGCGCTACCTTCACCGGCAGAACGCAGGGATCTGTACCTTCAGGGCTGCGACTTCATGGACAGCGCGGGCTGGCGCTGCATCAGCAACAGCCACTGGGCGCGCACCACGCGAGAGCGCAACCTCTACAACCTGCTGATAAAACAAGGCGCAGACTGCCTGGCCTTTGGCTCAGGGGCGGGCGGCTCGGTCAACGGCTATTCCTGGATGGTTGAGCGTAACCTTGAAAACTGGCACACCGCCGTTGCCGCCGGGAAAAAGCCGCTGATGATGATGGCCCGCACCACCGACCCTGGCTACCGCTGGCGGCATCGGCTGCAGGCCGGGATTGAAACTGCACGCGTGCCGCTCGATGAATTGACCGCTGATGCGCCTCTGCTCCAGCCGCTGCTCACCCAGTGGCATGAGTCCGGCCTGACGCGCGATGACTCTCTCTGCCTGCGCCTGACCGACGAAGGCCGCTTCTGGGCCAGTAATATCTTCCAGTCCCTGCAGACGCTGATTTCGACCCTGAATACCCCAATAACAACGGACAACAATCCACAAGGAGCTCCCCTATGACTTCCGTTTCCCTCGCTGACTACTTAAAAACCCAGCCAGACGGCACGCTGGAATCCATCGCCGCACAATATAATGTCACCCTGCTGGACGTAGTGACTCAGTTGCCTGCTCTGGCCCTGGTCAGCGGCGAGCGATTTGACACAGTGTGGGATACCGTTGCCGAATGGGGCAGCGTCACCACGCTGGTGCATACCGCCGACCTGATTATTGAATTTTCCGGCGAGCTGCCTTCCGGCTTCCACCGCCACGGCTACTTCAACCTGCGCGGCAAGAAAGGCATGACGGGGCACATCAAGGCGAGCAACTGCACCCACATCGCGCTGATTGAGCGTAAATTTATGGGGATGGACACAGCCTCGATTCTGTTCTTCAATCAGGCGGGCAGCGCGATGCTGAAAATCTTCATCGGGCGCGACGATCATCGTCAGTTACTGGCAGACCAGCTCGCGGCTTTCCGGGCGCTGGCAGAGACACTTAAGGGAAATATTGCATGACGCCATGGTTAATTTTTGGAGCCGGGGGTAAAGGCGTAGGCGCGCTAACCGCGAAGCTGGCGCTGGCGGAAAGCCGCCCCGTTGTTGCGCTGGTGCGTAACGAAGAGGCTGCAGCAAAACTGCGCGAGGCTGGCGCTCAGGTGATTATCGGTGACGCCTGCGATGCAGACGCGGTCACAGAAGCCTGTCGCCTTGCGGGCCAGGACGCAACCGTCATCTCGACAATGGGCGGCGCGCAGGATTACCTGGCGCACCGCACCGTTATCGACTGCGCCGAAAAATCCGGGATCTCACGCATGGTGCTGGTCACCTCTTTGGGCTGCGGAGAAAGCTGGGCTTACTTGTCCGATCGTGCAAAAGCTGGTTTCGGCCAGGCGGTGCGGGAAAAATCTCTCGCGGAAAGCTGGCTGCAAACCAGCACGCTGGACTTTGCCATCGTTCGCCCCGGCGGCCTGCTTCACGGCGAGCCAACCGGTAAGGCCGTTCTGAGCCAGGCCCCCGAAATTCACGGCATGGTGATGCGTGCCGACGTCGCCGCGCACGTGGCCGAACTGGCAAAAGCCCCCCGCCTGAACTGCCAGGTTTATGGCCTCGTTGAACCGGGGCTGAAACCGGCTTAACACCGTGCCGGGCTTTCGCTTTTCTGGCGGTATAGCCCGGCCAGCTCTTCCCTCTTGCTACACTTCCAGATAGTTTCATTAGATAACTAACCTGAGAAGAAGGCAGATAACGCTATGTCCGAACACAACTACCAGCCACCAAAAGTCTGGACCTGGAACAAGACCGAAGCAGGCCAGTTCTCCAGCATCAACCGCCCGGTTTCCGGCCCAACTCACGAAAAAACGCTGCCGGTCGGCAAGCATCCGCTGCAGCTTTATTCCCTTGGCACGCCTAACGGGCAGAAGGTGACTATTCTGCTGGAAGAGTTGCTGGCGCTGGGCATCAGCGGGGCAGAATACGACGCGCACCTGATTCGTATCGGTGAAGGCGATCAGTTCTCCAGCGGCTTTGTAGAAGTAAACCCAAACTCCAAAATCCCGGCGCTGTTTGACCATTCCGTCACGCCGCCGCTGCGCGTATTTGAGTCCGGCAACATCCTGCTTTACCTCGCAGAAAAATTCGGCCACTTCCTGCCGAAGGACATCGCCGGGCGTACCGAAGCGCTGAACTGGCTGTTCTGGCTGCAGGGTTCTGCGCCATACCTGGGCGGCGGTTTCGGTCACTTCTACCACTATGCGCCGGTCAAAATTGAGTACGCCATCAACCGCTTTGCGATGGAAGCCAAGCGCCAGCTGGACGTGCTCGACAAACAGCTGGAGAATCATCGCTTTATCGCCGGAGATGAATACACCATCGCCGATATTGCGATCTTTACCTGGTACGGTGCGCTGGCAAAAGGCGGCCTGTACGAATCCGCCGAGTTCCTGGACGTGGCTTCTTATAAGCACTTTGGCCGCTGGGCCGATGAAGTGGCTAACCGCCCGGCGGTTAAACGCGGCCGCATCGTGAACCGCACCTGGGGCAATGTGCAGCTGGCCGAGCGCCATGATGCTTCAGATTTTGATGATTTAGGATTGTAGTACTCACCCTCTGGAAGAAGTCTCTTAGCCACAAATATCGTCCATGAAATTCGGCTAAGATTCCGTTCACTTCCAGTCCTGTTCACATGTCACCACCGAACCGGTGAACGACTCGGGGAAGTCACCGTCACTTCCCCGAGACCCCGGACTCCCCACCAAATAAATCGACCGCTAAAGCGGCAGACCTCC